>JBFYWX010000538.1:0-10632 GCA_041310825.1 Desulfobacteraceae bacterium
CGCGGTCTCCTTGTCGCGGATCTCGCCGATCAGGATCACGTCCGTGTCCTGGCGCACGATCGAGCGCAGGCCGCGGGCGAAGGTGAGATCGATCTTGGGGTTGACCTGGATCTGGCTGATCCCCTTCATCTGGTATTCGACGGGGTCTTCGATCGTGATGATGTTGATGCCCGGCTTGTTGATCGACTGCAGGATCGCATACAGGGTCGTGGTCTTGCCGCTGCCGGTCGGGCCGGTGACGAGGATGATTCCGTTTGGTGAGGCGGCCAGTTTCTGGAACAGTTCGAGCCGGTCGGCGGCGAGCCCGAGGTCCTGGAGCTCGAGCAGCGAGCCGGACTTGTTCAACAGCCGCAGCACCAGCCGCTCGCCGAAGGAGGTCGGGATGGTGGAGACGCGCACATCGATGTCCTGGTCCCCCACGCGCACGTCGAAGCGCCCGTCCTGGGGCAGGCGCTTCTCGGCGATGTTCATCTTGGACATGACCTTGACGCGCGAGATGAGCGCGGGCTGGATCCACTTGGGCGGGGTGAGGAGATCGTAAAGGATCCCGTCCACGCGGTAGCGCACGGTGAAGCTGTTCTGGTAGGGCTCGAAGTGGATGTCGCTCGCGCGCGCCTTGATGGACTGGGAGATGATGTGGTTGACCAATTTTATGACCGGGGCGTCGCTTGTGTCGTCCAGGAGGTCGGCCGTCTCCTCGATCTCGGTCAGGATGGAGCTGCTGTTCTCCTGCATGTCCTCCACGAGCTGCTGGGCCGAGTCCCGGCGCAGGTCGTACTGCAGGTTGATGGCCGATAGAATGGTTTCCCGCGTTGCGAGCACGAGCCGGTAGTCGGGCGCGTCCAACTGGCGGACGAGATCGTCCTGGGCCTGGAAGTCGAGCGGGTCGCGCACGGCGATCACCCAGCCCGCGCTGCACACCGAGTCCCCGGGGTCGGCGCCGGCCGATACGTTCAACCCGCAGTCGACCGCGCTGATCGGCCGGCGGCAGTTGAGCGGCACCATGCTGTGTTTTTTCAGGAACTGGATGGGGATCCGGTCCAGCAGCTCGGGATCGATGTCGTTCAGGGGCAGCTTCGGCCAGAAGGGGATGTCGTACTGGGCGCTCAAGGCCTCGAGCAGCTGGGTTTCGGAAATGGCCTTCTGCTGCAGGAGGATCTCGCCCAGGGTCCCCCCTTTTTCGGCCTTGAACTGCCGGGCGGCGGAAAGCGCCGCCGGATCGAGTCCGAAACGGGTGGTGATGATGTCGGCCAGCTGATTCATGGTGGCAACCGAGCTCAGTTTAAATCCTCACGGTAGAGCTTGATATCCCCGCCCTTGAACGGGGCTGGGGGGACGACGTCTTCCAGTTTTTTTTCGGACAGGAGCTTGTCGGCCTCTTCGGGGCTCTTTACGACCCGGGGGGTGATGAAGACGTAGAGATTGGTCTTCTGGTTGGCGTTGCCCTGGGTCTTGAAGAGCCAGCCCAGAATCGGGATATCTCCCAGACCGGGCACCTTGGTTTCGTTTTCGTTGCGGTTGTCGTCGATCAGGCCGCCGATGACCACGGTGTGGTTGTCCTTGACCAGCACGGTGGTGTCGATCGTGCGCTTCTGGGTGACCGGCCGCGTGGCCGCTGTGCCGGTGGTCGCGGTGGCGAGCCGGTCGAGACTCGTCACCTCGAGCGACAGCTTCATGCGCACGTTGCGTCCTTCCGATACATGGGGGGTGATCTTGAGGATTTTGCCCACATCCTTGTACTCAAAGGATTCGAAGGTGCCCCCGGAGACGTCCGTGGTGGCGCGGGTCTGGAAGGGGCGGTTCTCGCCCACCGTGATGCGGGCCTCCTCGTTGTCAGTGGTCAGGATCTGGGGCGTTGAGAGGATCTTGAAGTTGTCGTCCCGTTTGACCGCATTGATGATGGCCGACACGTTGGAGAGGGTGAGCCCGCCGAAGGTGAAGGGCTCGGTGAGAACCCCAAGGGCCAGGCCGCTCCCGATGGAGGTGAGGGGGTTCAGCAGTCCGGCCGACGAGCCGAACTTGCCGCCGTAGGCCATCCCCTGGTTGTTCACGTTGGTCTGGTCGAAGAGCTGCCACTGGACGCCGAGATCGAAGCTCGTTGTCGCGTTCACCTCCATGATCAGCGATTCGATGTAGACCATGGAGCGGGGGATATCGAGCTTGCGGATCACCCCCTCTACGACCTCGTAGTCCTCCTTGTCGGCCATGATGATCAGGCTGTTGGTGGCCTTGTCGGCATTGATCTGGACCTTGCCCATGACGACGGCGGTCGGCCCGCGTGAGGCCGCCGCCCCGGCGGCCGCCCCCCCGGCCCCCCCGACGGCCCCCGTCCCGGCTTGTTGCGAGGGGATCTCCTGGAGCACCTTGGCCAGATCCTCGGCGTTGGCGTGCTCGCAGGTGTAGACGTGGATCTTGCCCTTCCCGCGCGGGGTCTCCTTGTCGATCATGGCGACCAGCTGCTTGATGCGCAGGGTGTCCACTTCACTCGCCAGCATCACCACGGTGCTCGTGCGCTCGTCGGCCACGATGACCGGGGGCCTTTCAACCGTGGCCTGCTGGGGGCGGGGGGCGGTGGTCTTAAAGAGGTTGGTCAGCAGGGTGACGAGCTTTGCGGCGTCGGCAAACTGAAGCGGGACGACCGAGATCTGCTGCCCGGTCCCGGGCTGGTCGATCTGCTTGAGGATTTTCATCAGCCGCTGGATGTTCGACTGCACGTCGGTGATGATGACGGTGTTGGCCGGGGCATAACCTAAGATGACGCTGGCCTTGGAGACGAGCGGGGTGAAGAGTCGTTTGATCTCCTCTGGGTCGGCGTACTTGAGGGGGATGAGCTGGGTGATGACCCGGTCCTCGGGATGGGCCTTTTCGAGCTCGAGCAGGGTCTGGATGTTCATGGAGCGGGCCGCGGGCGAGGGGACGATCTTGACCACGTCCCCGGCCTTGACCGCAGCGAAGCCGTAGACGTCGAGCACGGACTCGAAGACTTTGTAGGCCTCGTCGAGCGAGATGCGCGCCGGGGAGATGATGGTGACCTTGCCCTTGACGGCATTGTCGACCACAAAGTTCGTGCCCGTGAGCTCGCTCATGAATTTAATGAAGAGACCGATGTCGACGTTGTTGAAGTCGATCGAGACGAACTGCTCGCCCGGCTTCTCCGGCGTGCCGCCGCCGCCCGCGTTCTGGGCGGCCGCGGCACCGCACAGCCCCAGCAGGAGGCCGAGGATGAGGGCGGTCCATACGGTCGTCATGCGGCCGATCGAGTCTCTGAATATCATATCAGCTCCTGTGTGCGGCGTGGCCGCGGCTATTCGATTTTGTACTCGAGGGTCTCCTCGCGCCCGCGGCGTTTGATGTTGACCTGGATCGGGCTATCCAGGGAAAGACCCCCGAACACGCTCATGGCATCCTCGACGGAGGCGACCGTCTGGCCGTTGACCCCGGTGATGACATCCCCGTTGCGCAGCCTCAAGCGGCGAAAAATGGCGTTCGGCTTGATCCCGGTGATGGAGATCCCCGCGGGACGGCCGTCTTCGATGTGCGGGCGGAAGGTGGCCTGGTTCAGGATGTCGCCGATGTTTTCGATGGCCTGGGCGATCTGTTCCTCCTGCACCGCGATCTGCGGGGTGGGTTCCCCCGGCCGCGGGAGCGGAGCGGCCTCCGCCACGCCGGCTCCCGGCGCCGATGTGCGCGTGACGCCGGGCTCTTCCATGACGAGAACCTCGTCCCGGCCGTTCACGGTCAACACCACCCGGTGGCGCAGCACCAGCTTGACGAGCGCGTTCTGAACCGGATCTCCCGGGCGCAGGAGCTGCTGCTCGCGGCTCTTCTGATCTTCGATCACCGCGAACGCCTGGCCGTCCGGGCCGGTCACCGTGCCCCAGAGTTTGAGCTTCAGCCCGGTCTGCTTGAGCTTGTCCACGTCGAGCGCTGCGGGCTCGCTCTTGGCGGCGTCGGCCAGGGCCTGCTTGCCGCTGTTGAACAGGTTTCGATCGACGATGGCCTGAACGTCGGCGAGGCTTCCCAACGGGGCCGGGCCGGTGGTCACCTCCCCCGGGCCGGCGGAGGGTGGGGCCGGGCCGGCCTCGAGCCCCGCCGTCACCACGGCATAGAAGATGGCCACGCCGAAATAGATACCGACCGAGGCCAGCAGCAGATTGACGATCAAGATGATCCGATTCGCCATGGGGTGTCACCCTACTCAATCCCGCCGGCGCCACCAAAACGGCATGCCCCGGCGGCTTCTGCGCCCGGCTAGTTCAACGAGACCGCGGGCGCGCCCAACGGACCGGTTACCTTAAAAGGGATGGCCGCCCGCCGCCGCATCAGGGCCGCCGGCAGGCTCCCCTCTAGCTTGGCCATGAAGGCATGATGCGGGCTGATGCGGCCGGTCAGGTTCAAGGCCCCCGCCCCGGCCGGCGGACCCAGGTCGAGCGTGCCCGAGATCTCCGCATCCAACTCGCTGCCCCGGAGCCGGCCGTTTCTCAAAAGCAGCGTGCGGTTCTGGAGGCTCACGTCGGCATCGACGGTCCTGAAGCTGAAGCTCTTCTGATCGAAGAGCGGGCGGCCCAATTCGACTTGGCCGTCGGCCACGCGGACCTTACCGGTCAGAGCCCCCTCCCCACTGAACGCCACGTTTCCCTCCAGCCGGCCGGAGAGCCGGCTGCCATAGATCTCCCGCAGGGCGGGCAGACGTTCTAAACGCACGTCGGTCCATTGCGCCTGCAGGGACACGAGGGGCAGCTCTCTCCGCGCGGGCACCTCCGCTGTGCCGCTGATCTCGCCCTCGGCTACCGATCCCTCGAAGCGGTAGCGGGTGATCTCCCGCACCAGGCTGAGCAGCTCGGGGGCGATCCGCAGCCGTTCCATCCGCACCAGGTCGACGCCCGTGCGGGAAACGCTCACCCCGGTGAGCTCGAGACCCGGCGGCAGGGCCGGCCGGAGGCCGCTGACCGCCACGGACAGGCCCGGTACGCCGGCGGCCAGCCGGTAGGCCACATGCGCCCGCAGCGGCTCGGACGGAAACCCGATGTACAGGCTTACCGCCAGGACACCGACCAAATAGGCGGCGATCCAGGTTCGTTTTGCAGCGACGCTCATCGGAAACTCCTCACGTCTCCAGTGTGTCAACCTGCAGAATGGCGTCGAGCAGCCCCTCCTTCTGATCTCGGCGGGTGATGGAGAGCTTGGTGACCGAGGCCAAGTTGCGTGAGGATTCCACCCCGTGGATGTAGCTCGCCAACTGCTCGAGCGTGACCCCCTCGAGTTTCATCTCGACGCGCGAGAGCTTGAAGGGGCTGTTTTTCTGCTCGATTTTCGTCGGCCGCATGTAGCTCACCCGCTCTTTGACCCGGGCCTGCCCGGCCAGCTGGTCCAGGAACGAGAAGAGGGTGAAGTTCTTCTCCCGTTGCCGGAATCGGCCTTCCGCTGCCTGGGAGCGGGATTTGATCTCCGCCACCTCGGACTGGAGCTGGTGCATGTGGGCCAGGATGGTGGCCTTGGCCTGGACGCTGCGCCGCAGCTGGGCGCGGTGCTCGAAGATCGGAACAATCAAAAGCTGGATCAGGGCGAAGAGGACCAACACCCCGCCGCCGGCCGCCACGATTATCTTTTCGCGGCGGCTGAGCTTGTTGAGGTTGATATGATTCAAGACCGAGTCAATTTTCGTTTTCATGGCAGCATCCCCTGCCGGGCGTTAAAGATCCACTTTGAGCTGGAAGTTGACTTCCTTGCCCGTGCGATCGGTGTTAGCGGAGCTGATGGTGACCTTCTTGAACCCCGAGACCCGCTCCAGATGCCCCTTGATCTCGTCCACCGCGTTGAAACCACCCGTGGTGCCGGAGATCATGATCGTTTCGGGACCGGCCACCATGCGGTCGAACACGATGGCGATTTCATCGGGGATGGCCGCGCTGATGCTTTTCAGCACCTCGAGGCTGTGGAACGCGGCCCCGCCGTCGCCCCCGGGCGCGGCGCTTTTCCGAAGCTCCTGGAGATTGGCCTGCATCTGACGGTAGGGGTCGACGATGCTCTTCACCTCCGGGAACGTGGACGTGAACACCGCGGTGATCCGGGCATCCAGGCCGGCGGCCTGCCGCTTGAGTACAAACGCCTGGGTGAGCACGCCGGCGAGCATCAGGACCAGCACGGCGGCCGCGAGGGCTCCGGTGCGCACCAGACTCTCCCGGTAGCGCGCGATCAGCTTGCGCCCCGGGAACCCGCTGCGGTGGAAATTGAGGCTTTCGAGTCCCTCGATCTCCCCCATCGCCAGGGCGAGGGCCCCGTTCATCCACGCGGGCTCCCAGGCGTCATCCGTGCCCGCCTCGGGGGTGAGGTTCAGCAAGGTGCGCAGATCGACCGCCTGGAGTTCGACCGGCAGGGACCCTACCAGCCGCTTCATCTCCATCCCGGAGGTCCCATCGCCGGTCAGAAAAAGCCGGGTGATCGCCGCCGGGAGGTCCGCTTTTTCCTGAAGAGCGCCAATCATCGTGCGCACATGGGTGGCGACGGCGCCCGCGCGCGCGGCTGGATCGTTCGGCAGGGCAAAGCAGCGCAGCAGGCGGATCCGGCCGGCGGTGAGCCCGGCGATGGAGCCGAAGCTCTCGCCGATATCGGCGCACAGGGCGTTCTCCTCCGGCCCCTGGCGGCGGCCGATGCTCGCCGCCGCCGGCAGGCCGCTCAGGGTGATGCGTTCGGGGTCGATGCCGGCCTGCGACAGGGCGCTCAGGATCGGGGCGAGCCGTTCGCGTTCGACGGCGGCGGCCATCACCTCCGTCTGCGGCTCCTCCCCCGGGAGCCTCTCGACGACGGCAAAGTCGATCAACCGCTCCTCGGCCGCTTGCGGGAGATGGCTCTCCAGCTCGAAGGGCAGAATCATCCGGATCTTCTGGGCGTTGGCGAAGGGGACCTGAAGGTTGCGGCAGGAGAAGAGGGAGGCCGGCACGCAGACGGCACAGTCGGTGTCGGTGCCGATCATATCGGCGCGCACGGTTTCAAGCGCCGCCGCCAGGCCCCCGCCCTCGGCTCCCGCGGCCTCGATCGGGACGACCCGGTGGGCCAGGATGCGACTCTCCCGCAGGCTGCTCTTGACCAGAACCGCGCACACGCGGTGGGTCCGTATGTCCAGGCCGAGTACTTTGCGGCTCATCGTCAGTTCACCCGCCAGTCGAGGATGCGGCAGGTCCATTTACCGGTTTGGGGCGCCTGCACCCGCTCGAGCACGGCCGTGACGGTGGCGGCCGCATCGGCCATCCGGGCGGTCGACTCCACGCGGAAGAGATCGCTTGCAGTTGTAATCAGCTTGGGGTCGAGCTTGAGGTCGGCCATGCCGGGAACCTGCCTGAACCAGTTGGGGTCGTTTACGTCCACCGTTTGCTTGCCGGAGATGACATCGCGGCGCAGTTCGTCAAGGGCCTCCGCCAACTCTTCGTTCTCGGCCGGCAGCAGGGCGAAGAGCACCGGGAGTTCGGCCGTGGCGATGTTGATGCGCCCGGCAAAGGTGATCCCCGTGCCCCCGCCGGGGGCGGCGCCGTGGACCGTCAGAAAGCTCGCAATCCCCGGCAGCTGGGATGTGCCGTAGAACAGCTCCGGGGTGATGCCTTTGACCAGGAGCAGATCGTTCAGGTCCGGGATCGGGGCGTTGCGGGCGGGGTAGGGCGGCTGCCGGCTTTCATAGTAGCTCGTCTCCGCTCCGCTCAGGCCGGTGATGGCGTCGTCGTCGCCGGTGTCGAGCCAGTCCTTCAGAGAGTTGATAACGGCGGCCGGCTCGCTGTCGTTTCGCAGTTCGATGGAAGGATCCTTTCGGTCGGCGTAAAACTGGAGAAACCGCTCCCAGAGCGCCCGCTGGGGCTCGTTGAACTGCCGGGTGTCCGGGTGATTGACCAGCGCATTCACCTGGATCTTCGCCGTCTCGTCGCTGATGATGACGGACACGGTGCCGTCCTCGAAGGGGAGATCTCGCAACACCGCATCTGTTTTCTCGATGTCCGCCCAGTCGTCCAGGACCGAATCGGTCGTGTTGTCGGCCTTGTCCTTCGCGAGAATGGCCATGGCCGCATGCACGCCGGCGGCCGCCATCTGGCTCATGGTCAGGTGGTTCCGGCCGGCGGCGGCGTTGGTCAGCGCAAACCGCGCCCGCCGGTTGTATTCCAGCGTGGCCGCCACCAAAAGGGTCATCACCGACAGGGTGACCAAGAGGGCGATTCCGCGCCGATTTCGCAGGATGGCGGGGGCTGCTCTGTTCATGGTCAGGCCTGCTTTCGGCGGACGAGCGGTAGCCTCACCGCTGTCTCGAAAAGGGCCGTCTCATCGCCGCTCCCGATTTCAAGCCGCACCAGGACCATCGCCGGGGTGGCATGACCGTATTGGGCCGAATCCGAATCCCAGGTCTCACTCTCCGTTCCGTCCTCGGCAACATAGACGAATGCCAACGATTTGACGTTTTCGCACAGCATCGGGTCGCGGCTGTTCTCCTCGAACCGCGGGTACGGAAACAGATGGTCGGCGCGGCGCAGCACGGCCACCCCGTCGCCGCGGGCCTGAACGTAAAAGACGATCTGCGCGATGCCGGCCTCCCGCACGGCGGGCTCCAGCGGCACATGCGATCGGCTGCCCAATCGAAGCTTAGCAAAGCGTGTGCCACCCGCTGTGTCCACCTCGCCCAGAACGCGGTAAGCATCCGGCGGATCGGAGGCGCCCGGTGGTTTGTAGAACGGCCGAGCGAGAATGAAAATATTTTCCAGGTCAGCGGTGATCTGGCCCAGGGCGCTCTTGCCCATTTCGAAAAGGGTGGCGCCGGTATCCAGCCGTTCGGTGGTTGAGAAGACCATGTTGAACGACCCCAGGACCGTGGTCACCACGATCCCCAGGATCGCCATCGCCACCAGGATTTCGAGCAGGGTGAAGCCGGTGCGTTTAGCAGTAACGAGTAACGAGTAACGAGTAACGAGTTTTGAAACCATTAAAAAGGAGTAGATGACGCGAAAAAGCGAATCGATGCCGATATGCAAACGCGGGCTTACCGGCAGCGCATTCGTTCTCCAGGAGTTGGCTTTAAAAGTCTCTTGACTCACGATGTTGGTCCTGTTTTTTTTTTACTCGTTACTCGTTACTGTTTTTTAGTCCCTTCTAAACCGGTACGTCCTGAATCCGTAGGTGTATTCGCCCTCATTGAAGCTTACCCGGACCTCGACCCGCTTCAGGTCGCGCGCAATATCTACTCCCAGATGGGGAGCGGTCACCTCCTCGGCCGTGATCCGCCAGCGATAGCCGGGAAACTCCTGACCGAAGTCGCCTTCATCCGAGGCCGGCTGCGGCCGGGCCGGGTCCTCCCAGCGCGCCAGGGCGCTTCTGGCCAGGAGCGGGGCCTGGGTCATGAACCGGGCCTCGATGCTCATGGCGATCGTCTGCGACTGCAGCCGGTACACACTCAGCAGGACGATCGCCAGGATGCCGAGCGCGATCATCACCTCAAGCAGGCTGAAGCCTTTTTGCCCGGCCTCCCGCCGCATGCCGGGCCCGGCGCGCCTTGGGAGCTGTGAGCGGGCCATGGCACTCACCGCAGTTCGTCAAAGCCGACCAGGCGGTCGAAGATCCGCACTTGGGACAGAAAAGGCTCCACGAGAAACGAATGGGCCCTGTCCCCGTGCACCAGGTGGATCAAGGCCTGGTCCGAACGTCCGCCGGGGTGGAAGCGGATGTCCACCCGTCCGGCCGTGACCCGGCCGCGGAGCGGGAACTCCACCGCTCCCACGGTCCCCCCGCCGGGCGGCCGTCTGGCGCCGGCGGCGGCCAGAGCGGCCTGCTCGGGCGTCATGGCCGCCGACGTGGCCCAGATGCGGCCGGTCTCCAGGTCGATGTGCAGGAGCTGGAGCCGGTGGGTGCGCACGGCCTCCTCGCGCACGGCGTTCAGGGTCGATAGGATCCAGCGGCTGCTCTGCTTGGCATCGTCCAGCAGAAACGAGCCCTCGAAGCGGGGTACGGCGAAGAAGAAGACGATCCCTATCAGGGCCATGACCACGATGAGTTCAAGGAGGGTCAGGCCGCTGCGCTTAATCGATATCCCAGTTGTTGATGTCCTTGTTCTCGTTTTCACCGCCCGGAACACCGTCCGCCCCGTAGGAGATGATGTCGAAATCCCCCTTCAGCCCCGGAGCCAGGTAGACGTAGTCGTTGCCCCACGGGTCCTTGGGGACCTTGCCCTTCTCCAGGTAGCCGCCCTGGCGCCATTTCTTGGGGATGATGCCGGATTCGGGGAGCTGCACCAGGGCCTGGAGACCCTGCTCGGTACCGGGGTACACCCCGCTGTCGAGCTTATAGAGTTTGAGTGCGGTTTCCAGCGCGGCGATGTCCATCTTGGCCCGCACCTGCTTGGCTTCGTCGGGCCGGCCCATCAGTTTCGGGGCGACGTACATGGCGAGGATCCCCAGGATGATGATGACGACCATGATCTCGATCAGGGTGAATCCCCTGTCTCCAGCCGTTCTCAATCGCCTCATTCTCCCGGCGTGAGCTTGCGGCCGCGCCGGACCCTTCGAGTGCCCCACCCTCTGACGGGTCCGAGCTTCATGATTGGAGAATAGTTCCTGGCGGCTCTCGCAAAAACGGCCTCCGATCGGGAGGATAACCTGGGAAATC
>JBFYWX010000030.1:0-5234 GCA_041310825.1 Desulfobacteraceae bacterium
AGCCAGTCCAGGATAATCCGGGCAAACGGGGCCAGGAGCGAGGCCCTGCGTTGGCTTCGCCGGTACTCAGGCAGGCGCTTGCCGAGAATGAACTTTTTAACCGTGTTGCGGTGCAGCCCCAGCTTCTTGGCGATGAACCGCATGCTGTGCCCTTGTCGGTGTAATGCCACAATGTCCATAACGACCTCCTGAGTAATCATGGCCACCTCCTCGGTTACCCGAGTAGGTTACCATGTCACCCCCCAGAGGGTGGTACACTTTTCGTTACCGTTTTTGGTACATTTTTGCATTACCGGTGACAACATTCTCTCCGAGGCCGGACTCCACCATCGCACCGAGCTCGACTGGTATCAGGGCGTACATGCCCGGGGACGTGAGATCATCCTGCTGCCCTGCAACCACTGGACGATGCGCAGCCCCGTGGCCGGGCCGAACCTGGCACTGTGGGGGTCCTACCTGATCCGCACCGCCGCCGGCGCCACCATTTATGTTTCGGGCGACACGGGCTACTTCGACGGCTTCGAGCAGATCGGCCGGGAGTTCGACATCGATCTCGCCCTCATCAATTTGGGCGCCTATGCGCCGCGCTGGCTGATGGCCCAGAGCCACCTCGATCCCGCTGAAACCGTCCGGGCTTTCCGGGAGTTGGGGGCGAAGAAGCTCGCCATCCTGCACTGGGGCGCGTTCAAACTGGGGGATGAACCGGTTCACTTTCCGCCCCGCCATATCCGGGAGGAGTTGGCGCGCGCAGGGTTGCTCGACCGACTGGTGGACTGGAAGCAGGGTGAGACGGTGTTCCTCTGATCCTCTGAGGATTTGGCTCACCCCGGCTTTCGTGATAAGTTGACAAATTGTCGTTGCACGCCGCCCGCGGCGGCGGTTCATCAGCAAGTAAGTTCAGATTGGGTGGGAGTGGCTCCCGGCCTTCGCCGCCAGGCTGCTTCGGCGGAGGTGGCTCCAGCCACGATGGCATCGCGGCCCCGCCCCGGCGGGACTCCCACAGAAAGAAAACCCAACTTACCTGGAAGGCACTGCGAAAGCCGGCGGCTGCAGCGGGCGAGGCGACGTGCCGCCAAAAGGGGATACGATCGCATGAGCATGCTCTTCATGGCGCCGAAACTGAAAGCGGACTCCTGGGTCAAGCACCTGCGGCGGCAGGACCCGGAGCTCGACCTGAAGGTGTGGCCCGACGACGGCCCCCCGGAGAGGATCGAATTCATCCTGAGCTGGAAACACCCCCTCGGGGAGTTCCGGAAATACCCGAACCTGAAATGCATCGCTTCCCTCGGGTTCGGCGTCGACCATATCCTGAGGGACCCTGACCTGCCGCCGGGGGTGCCGGTGACCCGTCTGGTGGACGCGGCCATGACCCGCGCCATGAGCGAGTATGTGCTCGCGGCCGTCCTGAACCACACCCGAAATTTCACCCATTTCCTCCGAAACCAGGCCCGCGGGGTGTGGAAGCCGCGGGTCCCTCTGCAGGCGTCTGAGGTGCGGGTGGGGATCATGGGGCTTGGCACCCTCGGCCGGAACGCCGCCGCCATGCTTCTGTCTCAGGGGTTTCCGGTAGCGGGCTGGAGCCGGACCCTGAAGCAAATCGAAGGCATGAGGTCCTTTGCCGGGCCGGAAGGGCTGGATGCTTTCTTGGCGCAGAGCGACATCCTGGTCTGCCTCCTGCCGCTTACCCCGGCCACCGGCAACATCCTCGATCGGCGGGTGTTTTCCCGGCTGCCCGCCGGGGCCTACCTGATCAACGCGGCCCGCGGCGACCACCTGGTCGAGGAAGACCTCCTGGCAGCCATCGAGAGCGGGCAGCTCTCCGGAGCCTGCCTGGACGTGTTCCGCACCGAGCCGCTGCCGGCGGGCCACCCCTTCTGGGGCCACCCCCGGATCGTCGTAACCCCTCACATCGCGAGCCTCACGTACCCGGCCGCCGTGGCGCCCCAAATCATCGCCAACTACCAGCGGGTCCGCGCGGGGCGTGCCCCGCTCAACGTCATCGATTTCGAAAAAGGCTACTGAAAAGGAGCGCCTTCATGAAACCTGCGCTGAAACCCCTTCTGGCCGCCCTGGTCTGCTGGATGCTCGTCGCACCCGCGCACGCAAACGATCTGGGCGTCGGCTTCCTGGACGCCCGGTGGGGCAGCCCTTCCGCCGAGCAGAAGGGGCTGTCCCCGGTCGGCGGCATCGGCCGGATTGCTTTCTACATCCACCCCGACCGCGTCTACCGCATCTACGGCACCGAGGTGCCGGTGGTGATTTACGGCTACTTCGACGACCGGCTTTTCGCCGTCTACGTGCACATGGAGGGCATCGACGCCTTCAGCCAGATCCGGAGCTACGTGCAGCACAAATACGGGATCCCCCGGATCACCCGCGAGAGCCGGGGCGACCTGACCACGCACTCCTGGAAGATCGAGGAGATACGCATCAAGCTCAAGCACTACCAGACATTCGGTAGGCTGAAGATGTCCTTTTACCACCTGCCCTTATCCGGCCGCGCCAACCTGGAGATGCAGATCGAAGGCGACGAGCCGCCCGAGCCGGTCTTCCCGTTGAACGCCCGCCGCCAGCAAGAGGCCATCCAGCACATGGAACTCCTGTCGTTCTGAGCTTTCGCCGTGGACGGGGGGAGGGCCGCCTCAGGCAGCGGGCAGGAGCAGGTTGCCCTGGCCATCGAAGGAGAGAGGGCCGCGCGCGATCACCTCGGCCCCGGCCGCCTGCGCGATCTCCTCCCCGAGCGCCCGGCTGGCCCAGAACTCTGACAGGTGCAGGGTGTCGCGGATGATCACCGCCCGCACCGCGGGGGCCGGGATCGGCCCGATGGTGGCAAACCCGGCCTGGATGGCTTTGAGGTCGTTCGGCAGACGCACGGGGATGAAGGCCTTGTGCAGGGAGAGGCTCGTGAGCGCGTTCATGAGGGTGGCCTCGTAGTCGAGCGCCTGGAACACCTTCTCGGTGATGATGTCGGCGTTGCCCATGCCGATGGCGTTGCCGCCGGATTTCTCCGAAAGGTTGAGTATGACGACGCGCGTGGCCGTGAGCCTCCCGGAAAAATCGCTTTCCATCAGATCGTAGGCCCGGCCGGTGACGTTCGGATCCATGCCGGCACCGCTGATCTCCTTGCCGATCCGCCCGACCACCAGCACATCCAGGTGCGCAAACGGCAGCCGCGGCAGGTTGGCCTTGGCGAGTGCGTTGAGCCGGATCTCCTCGGCGAGGATCCGGTCGGCAGGCACCCCGGCGACGGACATCAGGCGGTCGTAGGCATTCTCGACCACGGCCAGCCCGAAGCGGAAGTTCGCGGCGGCGGCGATCCCCGCACCCATTTCCCTGAGCAGCGGGAAAAAGCCGTGCTTCATGGCCCAGGTGTGGTAGGCGACCGCCCCCGCGTGCTTGCCGAGCCCGATGCAGAGCATCTTGAGGATCCCGCTTTCGGCCGGGCCGATGAACTTCGTGTGGGGCTTGATGCGGTTGACGACAATGGAGTGATCGGCGGCGAGCGCATCCCGCGCGAAATAGAGCGGCACCTCCCCGAACACCGTGCCGATCCGCTCCACCTCCATGGAAGAGACCACCGGCGCGCCGCAGCTTTCCTCGCTGACCTGCAGCCGCCGCAGCACGGCCGCCTGGCCCTCGGCCGTCGCGCCGCCGTGGCTGCCCATGGCCGGCACGATGAAGGGCCGGGCCCCTATCTCCCGCAGCCGGTCACAGAGCGCCTTGACCAGGTGGCACAACCGGTCGATGCCCCGGCTGCCCACACCGACGGCCACCCGGTCGCCGGCGCGGATTCCGCTCTGCGGCAGGAGCGCATTGAGCTCGCGGGCCACCGCCCCGGAAAGGTCGTCAAGCGTTTCCGCCCGGTAGTGCATCCGCACTCGGCTGAACTCCGGAAATTCGAAATCCGATTCGATGAACGCGGGGTAGCGCACGCTCCCTCCCGACCCATCGGCCGTGACAAAACGGCCGTCTTGCGTTAGAGTGTCTGCATGAACACGAGCCAGACCAACACCGGCGCCGAGCTCTTCAAGGGCGTCCTGCTGGCCCACCTGATCATCGGCCTGCATGTGGCCGTCATCGCCCTGATCGGGCTGGTGGTGATATTTTTCGGCGGCCTCGCACGCTACTGGGCCTGGGTCCTGCTGGGGGGCCTTGCCACAGGCGCGATTCTCGCCGCTCTGGTCTACCGCCGCATCCAAACCGGGAGCCGCCGGTTGGCCCGGGACATTCAGGGCCTGCCGGTCATGGCCGGCGCCACAACGGAGATCAGTTTCCTCGGCGGCCTCGCATCGGTCAAATTCAGCCGGCCGCACCCGGCGGGAACCCTGCCCCCGGCGGCCGGGCCCACGGCCCTGCTCGAGGAGCCGGAGACCCAGCGCATCCGGGAGCTGGCCCAGCTGGCCCAGCTGGTCGAAAAGAATCTGATCACGGCCGACGAGTTCAAGCGCGCCAAGGCCGCCATCCTCAATCCCCCTCGCCGTCCAGGATACGGATCCGCCTGATTAGAGAATTGAACTCCGCTGCGGCCACCGCCTCCCACGGGGACTGCGGCACGAACTGGATGAAGGACTGGACCCCCGGCGCGAAGACCTTGCCCCCTTGAATGGCCGGCCGGCGCATCCGGTACTTGTACTCACCCCCCAGGTCGATGAGCAGATCGAGGTCCTCGGCCTCATCGAGCAGCCGCACCATGAGGGCATTGCGCACCCGCCCCCGGCCGTGCAGGCGCAGACGCCCGCCGGGCCCTTGGGTCACCTCGATGACGGCGTCCTCGAGCGCGACCGCCCGCCCGCCCTCGGCCAACAGCAGCGCCCGCTCAACGCTGTACCGCCCCTCCCCGAACGGAATCCACTCATCCATGCCCGCACCTGCCTCTCTGGTGGCATTCAACACCAAAAACGAATCGGGTTCAAGCCCCGCGGGCTTAACCCTGTTCCAATGACAGCGGCCTTTTTGACAAACGCGGTTTGATCGCGCTATGAATCAGCGTTAATCGAGCTCATTCCGGACGATAGAGGGAGGTTATCCAATGCATGGCTGGTGAGGCACCATCCTGAGAGTGGACCTGACCAGCGGCCGGGTCACCACGGAGAAACTGGACCCCCAGGTGGCAAGGGCCTACATCGGTGCCCGGGGATTCGGCATCTACTACCTCCGAAAAGAGGTCGACCCGCAATGCGACCCCTTCGGGCCTGAGAACAAGATCATCATGGCCGCCGGCCCCCTGACGGGGA
>JBFYWX010000039.1:0-8791 GCA_041310825.1 Desulfobacteraceae bacterium
GGTGGTTCTGGGTGATGGCCATGTAGACGGCCTCGGGGTCCTCAGCCCGCACGCGCCGAAGAAACTCCGCGCAGTTCCGGAAACAGTCGGTCTAGGAGGCGACCGAGGCGGTTCCGATCGGAACGAAAAGACGGTCGTCGAACAAGCTCACCGCCGAATGGGCGCCGTAGGGGAAGAGGTTCGGAAACAGGACCGACTCGCCCCTCACCAGGCGGCCCGTGGCATCATAGGATGTCAACAGCCGCGGGGTTCGGGTTGAAAGATTGATCGCGCAGAAGGGACAGCGCGCCGTATCGCCGGCAAACGGCGGCGGGTCCGGAAAGGTTTCCGTGGCGGCCTCACGCTCGCCCGTCCGACTGAAGGCGATCCGGCTCGTGCGCCCCGTGACCGGGTTGACCCGGATCTCGACGCGAGCCTCCACCGCTTCGCCCGTGGGCAGCCGGAAGTACGCCTGAACGGTTTGCCTTTCGAACCGGATCACCGGATGCGCCCTTATAGGTATTCTGCCTGACTCCGATACACCGCCAGCCGCTCCCGGATCTCTTCGGCCGCCGTAAGCCGCCGGCTGAGCTGGGAGAGCGTGGCCGAGACCTCTGTCTCGTTGCGGTCTTTAAGCGCAATGGCCCGCTGCAGGGCTTCGCGGATGGTGGTGAGCGTCAGGTCGGTTTTTTCCGAGAGCGATTTCTGGAATTTCCGCGTGGTCTCATCGATGCGTTGGATCAAATCGGAGCGTACCCGGCCGCAGTGCCGTTCGAACACCTCTCGGGCCATCGACTTGATGCGCCGCAGGATCAATCCCCTTGTGATGAAAAGAGGCATCGCGGAACGGAACCCCAGGCGGATCAGGGCGATCGCATCGGGGTCGTCTTTCAGCAGAAAATAGAAGTCGCTGTTGTTGGTCAGCTTTTCCACAGAGGTGAAGGGCTTGAGCTCCACCTCGAATAACGAGGCGGCCAGATTCACGATACCCGTGATGGTCTGGTTGGTGCGCGCGGCGAGGTCGAGATAGGTGGCCTCCAGGGCATCGGCCAGTTTCCGGGCGGCCTGGTCTCTGAAAACGGAAAATGTGTCCAGGATTTCCTGGTAGAGGAGTTCCTCGAGCTCCGACTCGAGGTTCTTGCCATCCGCAGCGGAGCGGCTCTTCTCCCGGAAGTGGCTTTCAGTAACGGTCAGCAGCGGCAGCGCGCGCTCGCGCTTGAGCGCCTCGAGATCCCGGTCGATGGCCTCGTGCATCTTGCGGATCCGGCCGGTCAGGATGAAGCGGTGTTCATCCGCCTCCTTTTCGGCCTGGCGGACGTAGGCATCGAACTGGGCGATCTTGGCGCGCAGCTCCTCGAGGGTCAGCTTGGCGGCCTCCTGCTCAAGTTTCCAGGCGATGCTCTCATCGGACACATAGCGCATCAGGGAGGTGGTCATGGTTTGAAGAAAGGTTTTACCCTTCTCTTTGTGCAGGAACTGTCGCAGGTGCTCCTCGAAGGGCGGCAGACCGGAGCGCTTCAGCTTTTTTTCGTCTTGCTCCAAGCGCCCATCCAACGCCAGCCGAGCCGATATCGGCCAGACCGTAACGGCGCGTTTCAGATCCTCCTTCAATATCCCGGAAGTGAAGGCAAGCGCTTCCTCGAGGTCCTTCTCCCCGACGGTGTCGATCTTGTTGAGGACGAAAAACAGGTTGTCCATGTAGCCCCGCACCTCCTTGAGGAAGCGGTGCTCGGATGCGCTGAGAGGGGGATCGGCGGTGACCACGAAAATACCGGCATCGACGTTCGGCAGGTAGGCGTATGCCACCTCCGTATTGTGGTTGAAGACCGAACCCACGCCGGGGGTGTCGATGATGCGAACCCCGTCCCGAAGGTGCGGGCACGGGTAAAACACCTCCACCTCCTTGACCTTCAAGTAATTGCGCGGGTTGGCCTTCTCGGTCACGAAGCGGTGGATTGCGGATATGGCGGTTTCCTCGCGCCGTCCGTCCAGGAAGTGGACCACGGCCTTGGGCTGGGGCCCGTAGCAGAGCAGGGTGACGATCGAGGTCAGCGGCACGATGGCGGTGGGGACGATTTCGGTTCCCAGCAGGGCGTTAATGAATGTGGACTTGCCCCGTTTGAACTGCCCCATGACCACCAGGTTGAACTGCTGCCGGACGAGCTTCTCCTCCAGCGCCTGCAGCCGCCGGCTTCCGTTGAGGTTCCGCCGTGAGAGTTCGTTGATGACGGCGAGCAACCCATCCTTGATCGATGTGTAGTCCGCAGCCATATGGACCTCCCAAAAAAATAACCTCTACTGAGAGCGCACGGCTCCGAGCAGAGGTCATCATCCCAGCTATTCGGTGTATGGGCGGTTGCGGCTGACCTCATAGCCTGCTGATAAATGAAAGAATACCTGCGCTCCGGGCGGGTGTCAAGACAATCTAAGCAAAAGCCAATCAGTCTTAATGCGGATGGGTGTTCCTTCGTAGTTAAATTATCATTACCCTTGATTTGTTACTATAGTTACATTAAAATTATTTCATGGATACGCGAACCTGGCTTCTGTTCACCTATAAAGTACCGCCGGAGCCGGTCCGGAAGCGGGTGGCGCTGTGGCGGCGTCTTAAGAGCATGGGCGCGGTTTACTTGCAGAACGGCGTTTGCCTGCTGCCCAAGATTGGGGACCATGCGCGGCGTTTGAAGATGCTTCAGAATGATGTGGCCGGGATGGGCGGCGAGTCGTTGATCCTGGAGACGACGGCGCTCGACCGACCGCAGCAGGAAAAAGTGCTGGCCCGGTTCAAGGCGGATCGCGACGAGCAGTACCGGGAGTTCATCTCCAAATGCACGGATTTCGATGCCGAGATCGCCAAAGAGACGAAAGCCCGCCACTTCAGCTACGCCGAAATCGAGGAAAACGAGGCCGACCTGAAGAAGCTCCACACATGGCTGGCGAAGATCCGCAAACTGGATTTTTACGGGGCGTCGTTGGCGGGCGAGGCCCAAAAACGCCTGCGGGACTGTGAAACATTGCTCGAAACCTACGCCCAGCGAGTTTTCGAGGTGCACGATGGAAACCACTGAAAAAGTGACGGTCGTCGCACACAGAGTTCAGGCGGCGGCGCCGAAGAGATGGCTGAACCGCACGGTGGCCGGTGCCGGTCTGACCAGCGCGTTGGGGGACTTCTGCTACGAGACCACCACCGTCATTCTGCCCGGGTTCCTGGCCGTGCTGGGGATTCCGGCGGCGGTTTTGGGGATTATCGAAGGAATTGCCGACGCAGTTGCCAGCTTCACGAAGATGATCTCAGGCTATATCGCCGGCAAGATTGGGCATCGGAAACTGCTCGTGGTGATCGGCTATGGGCTGACGCCTCTCGGGCAGGTGGTGATCGCGGTGGCCGCCGGCTGGCCCCTGTTGCTGGCGGGCCGCGTGGTGTCCTGGTTCGGCAAAGGGCTGCGCGGGCCGTTGCGGGATGCCATCGTAACCCAGTCCATCCGCCCTGAAACGCGGGGGCGGGCGTTCGGCTTTCACCGCGCCATGGACACTGTGGGTGCGGTCGCCGGCCCGCTGCTGGGAGTGGCGCTGCTCGGCTGGGCGCAGACGTTCGCCTGGGAGGACCCCACCGGGCCGTTTCGCCTCGTCTTGTGGTTCAGCATCATCCCCGGTGCGCTGGCCGTATTATCTTTCCTGACGCTGGTGCAGGATCCCGAACACTCCCCGAACCCCACCCTGCAATTCTTCCTGGCCCTGCAGGGGCTGCCGTCACAATTCAAGCGTTACCTATGTGCTGTGGGCCTTTTCGGCATCGGAGATTTTTCACACTCCTTGCTCATTCTGGCAGCCACTCAACTGCTGGCTTCGTCAAGGGGCATAGTCCAAGCGGCTCAGATGGCGGGCATGCTCTATGTGTGGCGCAACATCGTGCAGGTCGCCCTGTCCTACCCGGTCGGCATGCTGGCGGATCGCTGCGGGTCGCTGCCGGTATTAGTTGTCGGATACGTGCTGGGCGTCCTGACGGCAGTTCTGACCGCACTGGCTTTTTGGTTCGGAATCGACAGTGTGCCGGCCCTGGGGGCGATCTTTTTTATCGCCGGTCTGTACATGGCCGTGCAGGAGGCGCTGGAGCCCACCGTGACGGCCGGGATGGTGGGTGGAGAGATGCTTGCGATGAGTTTCGGCGCGCTCGGCACGGTGAACGGCATTGGAAAACTCGTGTCGAGCACTGTGGTGGGTGTGCTGTGGACGGTGGCCTCGCCCGTCCTCGGATTCGGCCTGGCGGCGGTGCTGATGGCGGCCGGCACCCTGGCCTTGACGCGGGCACGAAGGTGACGCAGCTGAATGGACGTGCGCCATGGCTTTTGATAAGTGGAAAGAAAGCGCCCGCCGGCTGAAGCGGGAAGTGTTTGCCCTGTATCTCGCCTCGAAGGACCGGCGAGTCCCCTGGTACGCGCGGGTGTTGGCGGTCGCGGTCGTGGCCTATGCCTTCAGCCCGATCGACCTGATTCCCGATCCCATCCCGGTGCTCGGCTATCTGGACGACCTGATCCTGATCCCGCTCGGCATCGCCCTGGTAATCAAAATGATCCCCTTCGAGGTGCTGCAGGAGTGTCGTGCCAAGGCCGCCAAGGCCCCTGCGGCCGGCAATCCCCGGAGCTGGGTTGCCGGCGCCATCATCGTCTTGATCTGGCTGATCATTTTCGGTTTCACTTTCTATTATTTGAGTGCTATGTTCTTCCCGACTGACTGATCCGCCGGCTTTCCGGCAGACCAGCCAAGGGGATGGGGTCCCCCGTACAACCGCCCATCGGGGCTGATGACTCCTGCCGTGCACCCCACGCCGCGGCGGAGCCATCCGATGATACATGACGCCCGCCGCCAGGCGGGTTTTTTATTGGGCGCGCGGGCCCATCTCTTTTTTCTGAAAGGAGTTCCCGGTCATGGAGCAGTTCTTCGCCACCGCCGCCCTCTGGCTGTCGCTTGCGGTTCTCTCCTCCGTCATCGCCTACCATCTGCGCATATCGATCGCCCTGATCGAGATCTGCGTCGGCGTCGCCGCGGCCGCTGTGGCCACCCATCTGGGCATGTTCGACGCTTTAGGGGCAAACGAGGAGTGGCTGCGGTTTCTCGCTTCCTCCGGGGCGGTCCTGCTCACTTTTCTGGCGGGCGCGGAGCTTGAGCCCGAGGTGATCCGTAGAAAGTGGAAGGAGGTCTCCGTGGTAGGGCTGGTCGGGTTTGCGGCCCCGTTTCTCGGGTGCGCGGCCCTGGCCTATTACGTCCTCGGGTGGGACCCGCGCGCGAGCTGGCTCGGAGGGATCGCCCTCTCCACGACCTCGATGGCGGTGGTCTATGCGGTGATGCTGGAGACCGGCTTCAACCGCACCGATTTCGGCAAGGGGATCCTGGGGGCCTGCTTCATCAACGATCTGGGAACTGTTCTGGCGCTAGGGCTCATCTTCGCCCCGTTCACCTACAAGACCGTCGTCTTTCTGGCCGTCACCGTCGCGATTTTAGGCCTGCTGCCGTTTTTGACGAAAGTGCTGACCCGGCTCTACGCCCACCGCACCGCAGCCATACGCACCAAGTGGATCCTGCTGGTATTAATGGGGCTGGGCGCCCTGGCGCTCTGGTCCGGAAGCGAGGCGGTGCTCCCGGCCTACATCGCCGGCATGATCCTTGCCGGCAGCGCGGCCCAGGATGCCTTCTGGGTGCGCCGGATCCGCACGCTGACCGTCGGTTTTCTCACGCCGTTTTATTTCCTGCGGGCCGGGACGTTGGTCTCCCTGCCGGCGCTCTTGACCGCCCCGCTGGTCCTGATCGCCCTTCTGGCGGGCAAAGTGGCCTCGAAGATTTTCGGGCTCTTTCCCATCATCGGGCTCTTCCGCCGTGAGCGCAAGGAGCGCTGGTACTACACGCTGCTGATGTCCACCGGCCTGACTTTCGGCACGATCTCCGCCCTGTACGGGTATTCGCACGGAATCGTGACCCAGGAGCAATACTCGTTTCTGGTCACGGCGGTGATCGCCAGCGCCGTCATTCCCACCCTGATCGCCGGTATCGCCTTTCTACCCCGGCACCTGCTGCCGCCGGCGGCGGATGGCGAACCCGCGCCGGCAGCCACGGTCTGCATCCCCGAACCCCAGAACGGGGGATTGGCCGATGAGTGAAACGGTTATCGATGACTTTCCGCGCCCCAGCATTATGGTAGTTCATCACGCATGTGACCGTGTGGGGTGAACGCAAAGTGGACACCGTGACGCAAATCGGGTTGGGAGCCGCCGTTGGCGAGGCGGTGTTGGGCCAGCGGGTGGGGCGACGCGCCATGCTCTGGGGCGGGATCTGCGGCCTGCTTCCCGATCTCGATGTCCTGGTGCCGCTCGGGGATGCCGTCCGGAACTTCACCTACCACCGCGGGCCGAGCCACTCGCTCTTCGTGCTGGCGGCCTTGACGCCGGTGATGGTTTACTTGATCTTGAAGATCCATCCCCAGACCGTCGCCCACCGGGCCCGCTGGTACTGGCTGGTCTTCCTCGCCTTCGTCACGCACGTGCTCCTGGACTGCCTGACCGTCTACGGCACGCAGATCTTCTGGCCGCTCGCAACCCCGCCGGTGATGTGGTCGACCCTCTTCATCATCGACCCGGCCTATTCGTTGCCGCTCTTGGCCGGCGTCGTGGCGGCGCTCGTCATGCCCCGCGGGAGCGGCCGTGGGCACCTTGTGAATTCGGTCTGCCTCACCCTCAGCACGCTTTACATCGTCTGGAGCATCGGCGCCAAGATCCACGTGGAGCAGGTCGCACGCGAGTCCCTGCGGCAGCAGAACATCACCCACCGCGCGTTCTTGACCGTTCCGACCGCCTTCAACACCCTGCTGTGGCGGGTGCTGGCCATGGGTGATGACGGCTACTACGAAGGCTATTACTCCCTTGTGGACGGGAACCGCGGTATCACGGTGATCCGCTACCCCGCCCACCACTACCTCCTGGCCGGCCTGCAGGAGCACTGGCCGGTGCGGCGGTTGCAGTGGTTCACCCACGGGTTCTACGCCGCCAAGCGGGTCGGGGAGGGGATCGTCATGACCGACCTGCGCATGGGGATGGAGCCGGACTACACCTTCCGCTTCCAGGTGGCCGCCGCGGGCAACCCCCACCCCGTGCCGAGCGCACCCCGCCGCGTCAGAGAGCCCCGCAACGTCGCGGTGTTGGAGTGGGTCTGGCAGCGGATCTGGACGGACACGGTCGGGGCCTCCCCCGCCGGGTCGGTGTGACATGCCCCTGATGGCGTCGGCCAGGGCCGCGGATCAGCCGACGGCCAGGGCGACGATGCCGGCGACAATCACCAGCGCGGCGGGGAGCCGGCGTCTGGCCTCTTGCTCGAGCAGCCAGCGGCTGCCCATAACTGCTCCGATCAGGATGCTCACCTCCCGCGCCGGCGCGATGTAGCTGACCGGGGTCGTTACCAGCGCCGTGAGGACGAGAATGTAGGAAAGTGGGCAGAGCACTCCCACGGCGATGATCTCTTTTCGATGCTGTTGCCATTGCCGCTGTACTTCAGGCCAGCGTTTCACGGCGATGGGGCCGAGCAACAGGGCACGGCCGACATCGATGGCCCAGGTGAGGACGAGCGGGGGTATCAGATACGTGCTCACGGCCAGCTTGTCCCATAGAGTGTAGATGGCGATGGTCAAACCGGTGAGCAGCCCGTAGCAAACCGCCAGCCGACGACCCGCCCAGGTTCCTCCCGCGCCGCCCGACAGGGCGAACACCCCGCCCGCCACCATAAGGCCCCCTGCGATCGCGACGAGCGAAGGCCGTTCGTGGTAAAGCAATATCGCCAGCAGCATCGACAGCACCGGGCCGGTGCCACGAGCCAGGGGATAGACGAGAGAAAGGTCCCCGACCTTGTAGCCTTTCAAAAGGAGCAGAAAATAGGCAATATGCAGAAGCGCGGTCACCAGCATCACCCCTGTCTCGAGGAGGCCGATGTGGAATTTGCCCCACCAGATGGCTCCCGCGGCCAAAGGGGCATACATCAGGGTTGATACGATGGCGATCATCCAAAGGAACACTGGGCCGCCGCCCACCTTCTTGGCAAGGTAGTTCCATCCGGCGTGTACGAAGCCGGCGCACAATAGCAGCGTCAGTGCAAATGCAGTCATGCCAACCGGTAAGTATAATAAGTCTTCGGCGTGTCAAGCGCATTTTTCAACCCTCGGGGGCGGAGGCCCACAACTGTTTGTCTCGATTAGGGTTTTATGGCAAGATTGGGCGGGAGAATCCAAAGGAGGACGGTTACGATGAGCATGCGATTTCGAGGCAAACCCAAGCTGAAGCGGCCGGCCAAGCCTGCGTCCTACACAGGGCCGAGCATTGATGAGATCATCCGTGAAGCCCGCCAGAAGCGCTCCGGCGAGGGCGACTACCGGGAGCGCTCGCTCAGGATCCACGGGCTGATCTGCGCCAAGTGCGGGCGCGAGTTCGACCACACCAACCGGCAGCTGCTCACGGTGCATCACAAGGACGGCAACCACCACAACAATCCGGCGGACGGGTCCAACTGGGAAAACCTCTGCGTCTACTGTCACGAGGACGAGCACAGTCGGGGGATCCTGGCGGACTATCTGGGCGAGAAAAAAGAAGGGTGAGGGGGATTTAAAAACAGTCCTCCAGGAAACTGGGTCAAAGACCTCATGACATACCGCCCCGCCCCCTTGCGAGTCGTCGGCCTGATGTGCCTGGCGGAAACGCTCAGCATGACGGGCTTTGCGACCTATCCGGCCTTTCTCGCGCTCTTGCGGGACGCCTGGGCCATCAGCAACTCGGAGGCG
>JBFYWX010000102.1:0-18196 GCA_041310825.1 Desulfobacteraceae bacterium
TCGATGATGCCGACCTTGGCGGCGTAGCGGATCAACTCGAAGTTGGTGTGGAGCCCCAGCTTGCGCATGATGCTGGTGCGGTGGTTTTCGACGGTCTTGGGGCTGATGCAGAGCCGATCGCTGATGGCTTTGAGCGCCTGCCCCTCGGCCAGGAGCGCCAGAATCTCCTGCTCGCGCGTCGTTAGGGCTTCGTAGCCGGGGTCCCGCAGCGGGCGCTGATCGGAGGCAAGGCCCGTCAGCTTGTGGACCACCGTCTGGGCGACCGCCGAATCCATGAAGTACTCGCCTTTCAACACGAGCTCGATCGCCTGGAGCAGGCGCTCGGGGGCCGACTCCTTGGTGACGAAACCGGTGGCGCCGGCCCGGAAGGCGTTGACGATGTAATCGACCTTGGAGTGCATGCTGACGATCATGACCAGCGTGTGCGGCAGGCTCTTGCGCAGCTGCCGGGTGAGATCGATCCCGCTTTGATCCGGCAGGGATATGTCCACCAGGACGAGGTGCGGCCGGAGCGCCCGGGCCGTCTCTAAAGCCGCATCGCCCCGGGCGGCCTCGCCGACCACCTCGTAGGCCGGGTTGCGGCAGATGATCGCCTTCAGCCCCTCGCGAAACAATGCGTGATCGTCCACGATGACGATGGTTTTTTTGCTGGCCATGGAATCACCCCCCGCGGGGAAGCTTGATGAGAATCCGGGTTCCCTGCCCCGGGCTCGATGAGACGATCATGACGCCGCCGAGCAGCTCGGTCCGCTCCTGGAGGCTGCGCAGGCCCATCCTCTTTTCGGAGTCGATTTCCCGCGATCGCTTGTCGCGGTTGAACCCCCGGCCGTTGTCCTCGATCCGCAGGATGATGTTGGGGTGCGCGGCGGTCAGCTTGACAACGGCCTCGGCCGCGCCGGCATGCCGGTGGATGTTGTTCAGCCCCTCCTGGATCATGCGGTAGAGATTGATCTGGGTGTCGACATCGAGCCTGAGCTTGTCGAGGCCCACGGCCCGATAGTCCACGCGGATACCCGTTTTCGTGGAAAACTCCTCGCACACCGCGGCCACGGCCGAGACGATCCCCATTTCATCGAGCCCCGGCGGCCGCAGGTCGTAGGCCAGGTCGCGGACGGTGCGGATGGTCCGGTGGACCAGCCCGGAGAGTTTGGCCACCCGCGCGCGGATGTCGGGGGCGGCGGGGGGCTGGCGGTCGAACAGGGTTTCGAGCGCGATCTTGATTGTGGAGAGGTCCTGGCTGACCCGGTCGTGCAGCTCGCGGGAGATCATGCAGCGCTCGTCTTCCTGGGTTTTCATGAGTTTGTGGGTCAGCGTGCGGATCTGGGTCTCGGCGCGCTGGCGCTCGCGCAGGTGGTCGATCCAGCTGTTCAGCCTCACCGCGGCAGGGTCCGCCTCCAGGAGTTCCCCGGGCGGCAGGTGGTAGAAGTTATCGAAGAGCCCGGTTCCGACCGCGGCGAGGGGGTGGGTTTCGAGCACCTCGAGCAGCACCTGGGGTGCGCAGCGGCGCCGGTCGTACTGGCACAGGGTGAGGCACCGGCTGGCCGGGAGGAAGGCGTTGAGCCGGGACTCGTATTCGACCAGCCGCCCGGCGCCGGGGTGCGGCGTGAGCGCCCAGCTCATCTCCCCAGTGACCCTCAGTGCGTCGTAGCCCGCCGCAAGGGCCTCGCGGGTCTCCGCCGCAAGCCGCGCGATCATGGCGGCCGGGTCGAAGGCACCCCTTGCCAGCCATCCGTCCCCGCCTTCCAGGATCCGAATCTGTCCGCTCCTCAGGCAAGGGCCCACCTGGACCCCGTCCTCCTGGAGGTAGGCCAGGATCTGCTCGGCGCGGTGGGCCTCGGCCAGATAGAGGAGTTTTTCATAGCGCTCGAGAGCGTGGCGCATGAAGGGGGCGACGAGCGCCCGGTGCTCCGCCTCGGAGCCGAGCAGGCAGCAGATGTGGGACCCGGGCCTGAGCGCCCAGAGCCGTTTTTCAATATCGGTCTGTTCCGACGGAGCGGTCATGGCATCCACCGTGGGGCATTGCGCAGCCTTTCCCGGCCGGGGCCGGAGGTGAAGGTCGGCGGAGGCGGCGGGCATCCGGTGTGACGCATGCTAAGCCGGCGGCGGGGCTTACGCGGGGTGCCTCGATGTGCGCTCGAACTCCGCGAGAATCCCCTCCACGGCGGCCGCCACCTCCCGGCCGAGGGTCTCGGTGTGCTCCCGGGTGATGGAGGGGACCGTCGCGGAGAGGCGTTCGACCGCCTCCTCGTCGATGTCGGTCATCTTGTTGATGAGATAGGCATCGATGTCGCTCTCATCGAACTTCATGCCGCAGGCGCCGACGGCGCCGAGAAACTCGCCGTTCAGCCGGATCGGGACGACGAGCTTGATCATCCCGGCGTCGCACTCCTCGATCACGGCAGTGCCCGCGCGCATGGCCTGGGCTGCGATGTTCATGTGGGCCGGCGCGCAGATGAAGCTCTGGCCCTTGTCGGTCTCCTTGATCGCCGGGCAGAGACGGTTGGCCCAGTTCTTGACCGCTGTGATGCGGTAGCCCCGGGTGTCGAACACGTTGGCGTCCATGCCGGTGCGGGCATGGATCTCCTGCTCGAGCGCGACCCAACGCTCCAGGGGGGCGATGTCGGTAAGTTTCATGTCCCATCCTTGACGTTTTACGAGTCCATCATTTTGTCTTCATCGAGAGCGGCGAGTGCATTTATTACATCCACCGGCCGCCGGCCCCGGACGTCAGCCAGTGCGAGAGCCGTCGCAGGCCTTCGGCCGTTGAGACCGCCGGCGTGTAACCGAGATCGCGGCGGGCGGCGCTGATGTCGAACCAGTGGGCGCGGGCCAGGGCATCGGCCACGAAGCGGGTCATCGGCGGTTCGCCCGGCAGGCGCAGCCCACGGTAGAGACCCTCGCAGACCCAGCCCAGAAACCGGGCCGTGCGGCGGGAGACGCGGCCCTTCACCGGGCCGCGGCCGGCCGCGGCGAGGATGGCGTCGATCATCTCCCAGGCCGGGATCGGCTCGCCCTGGCTGACGAAATAGATTCGGCCGGAAAGGCCGGGGTCCTCCCGCAGGCGGTCGGCCGCAAGGAGAAGGGCCGCGGCGGCGTTGTCGATGTAGGTCGTGTCGACCAGGTTCTTCCCGTCCCCGATCCGCTTGAGGCGCCGCGCGCGGGCGAGGATGCGCGGCACGAAGTGCGGGTCCCCGGGGCCCCAGACCTGGTGGGGCCTCAGCACGACGGCGGAAAGGCCCGCGACGGCAGCCGCTACCACGCGCTGCTCCGCCGCCGCCTTGGTGGCGGCGTAGTGGGACTGCCAGTGCGCAGGGTATGGGGTGGATTCGTCCACGCCCTGCAAGTCGCGGCCGTCGAAGATCACACTGGGGGTGCTGGTGTGGATCAGCCGCTTGACTCCCTGGGCCCGGCAGGCCGCGATCACGTTTTCGGTGCCGGTCACATTGGTCACCCGGTACTCCGCAAGCGCCCCCCAGGGGGGGGGCTTGGCGGCGGTGTGAAACACCACATCCACCCCTTTGCAGGCCCGCGCGAGGGCGGCCGGATCCGCGATGTCCCCGCGCAGGTGCGTAACGCCGTGCCGGGCCAGCTCCGCATGTGGGCCGCGCGAGAAGCTGAGCACCCGCTCGCCGCGGGCGGCGAGGAGGCGTGCGACGGCAGCACCCAGGAAGCCGCCCCCGCCGGTTACGAGGGCGGTTTCAGACACGTGCGGCACCGTGTGCATCGGGCGGCTCCGTCTGGCGCAAGCGGCGCAGGTCGGCCGGGCGGACTTTTCTGCGCGCCCAGTCCGCCAGTTGCTCGCGGAAAATCTTGGCGTTGTGGCGGATGTCGACCGGAAACGATCGGCGGAAGAGCACGATCCGGATGGCGGCGGTGATCGCGTGCGCCTGCCCTAGCTCCAAGAGCTCCGTTTTCAGTTTGCGGCGGCTGCGGCGCGGGACCCCCGCTTCGAACTCAATGCAGATGACCGGCACCTGGCGCGGCGGGGCGCCGATGCCGACGAGAGCGCTGCGCGCCACCGCCGGGTGGCGGTTGAAGATGCTCTCACAGGGGATCGTGTAGAGGGTTCCGCCCGGCGTGATCACCCGGTGGCCCTTGCGCCCGCAGAACCAGATGCGGCCCTTGCGGTCCATCCAGCCCAGGTCCCCCATGCGGTGCCAAAGCTCGGTTCCGTCCGGAATTTTCGCGAGGGCATCGGCCTGGGGGTTTTCGAAGTACTGCCGGCTGACGAGTCCGCCCTTGACGGCGATCTCGCCGATCTCCCCCTGGGGCAGTACGAGCTCCTGCGACCAGCGCCGGATCGGATCGTCACTGACGGCGATGATGGCCACCGGGATCGCGTTGATCGGATGGCCGACGCAGATGCCGTACCCCTGGTCGGTCAGCTGCCGGGTCTCGGCGAGGATGTCGCTGCCCAGGACCGAGGCGACCGGCACCGCTTCGGTGGCGCCGTAGGGCGTGTGCACTTGGGCGCCCTCCGCCAGGAGCTCGGAGAAAGCCTCTACCGTGCGCGGCTGGACCGGCGCCCCGGCGCAGATCACCCGCTTGAGGGTGGGCAACCGGAGCCCCTTGGCCCTACCGTAGGCCGCAAGGCGCTGCAGGAGGGCCGGGGAGGCGAACATGTTGGTGACTCCCTGGTTCTCGATCTCCTCGATGATCCGTTCCGGGTTGGCCCGTGCGGGTCGGGTGGGGTCCATGCGCGGGATCACCGCTGTAACCCCTAAGGCGGGATAGAAAAGGGCGAACAGCGGGAAGGTGGAGAGGTCGATCTCACCGTCCGCGAAATCCAGATGGCTGCGGATCTGTTTCAGCTGGGCATCGAAATTTCCGTGGGTGTAGACGGCGCCTTTGGCCGGCCCGGTGCTGCCGGTGGTGAAGAGGATGGCGGCCGGCTCCTCGGCCCGGGTGCGCGCGGGCTCGAAGGGCGGCAGGGTGCGGGCGCGCATCTGCCGGAGCGTGGGGCCGCCCCAGAACCAGCGGCGGCCTACCGTCACCCGGGTGCGGACGCTCCGGAAGTGCTTGCGGAACAGCACCCGCACCGCATGGGCCAGGGGGATCCCGATGAAGGCCTGGGGCCGCGTGGATCGATAGCAGGCGAGCATGCGGCGGATTCCCATGCCCGGGTCGACGACCACGGGGACCGCTCCGATCTTGAACAGGGCAAAGATGATCCCGAAGAACTCGAGGCTCGGGCGCACCATCAGGATGGTGCGCGTGCCGCGGGTGATGCCCGCTGCGCTCAGTCCGTGGGCGATGAGGTCGGCCTCGCGGTCCAGTTGGCGGAAGGTCAGGTGGGCGTAAGTGACCCGGCCGTAGCCATCGCGTCCGGCCGGGCTGATCACGGCCCGCTGCGCGGGAAGGTCGTCGGCGGCGCGGACCAGGTAATCGGCCACGTTGACGAAGTCAGGTTCGGGGGAGGTCGCATCGTCCATGGTGTTGTTGCGCGGACGCTGCCGAGAAGGCGTCCCAGCGCATATCATCCGTACACCAATCTGCGGCCGTTTTCAATTAGGAGAGGGGGTGGCGATTTAAAAAGTCGAGCACGAGGGGGACTATTTTTTCCGGTACGTCTTCGAGCACGTAGTGGCCGGCCTCCGGGAACCGATGCGCCTCGGCCTGCGGGAAGCGGCGTCGCCACTCCTTGAAATAGCCGCCATCGAAGACGAAATCCCGCTCCCCCCAGCAGATCAGCACGGGTTTTTCGGAGAGGGCGTGCAGCCCCTCGTCCACCCGGCGCAGAATGGGAAAACTCGCGTCGCTTTCCGTAAGGGGGATGTCCTGCACGAACTTGAGGGTCGCCAGGCGGCCGGCGCGGGTCCCGGTCGGGGCGAGCAGCCCCCGGCGCACGTCGGGGGCAAGGCCCTTTTTCGAGGCCGTCAGGGCCGCCCCGCGCGCGAAGAGGTTGAGGCGGAGGATGGCGGGGGTAAAGATGCCGGGCGCCCTGCGGATCAGGGTGAGCATCCAGGGCAGCCGCTTTCCGGGCGGCATCGCGAAAGCGGCCGTGTTCAGGACCACCAGGCGGGCGACGCGCTCGACATGGCGCAGGGCATACGCGGCGCCGATCATCCCGCCCCAGTCGTGCAGGACGAGGGTGATATTGCCCGTCACTCCGATCCGTTCCAGCAAGAGGGCGAGGTCGGCGACGCGGTTTTCCAGGCGAAAGGGGTACTGCGCGGCACCGGGCGTGTCGGAAAGTCCGCAGCCGATGTGGTCGGGCGCAATCGCGCGCCGGCCCTGCGAGACGGCCCCGATCAGCGCCCGGTAGTAAAACGACCAGGTCGGGTTCCCGTGGAGCATGACGACCGGCTCGCCGGCCCCCTCGTCCACATAGTGCATGCGGTGGCCGTTGACCTCCGCAAAGCGGGAGGAGAAGGGGTAAAGGTGCCGGAGCGGGGCGAGGTCGATCATCACCATTCCACGCCCAGCATCAGGCAGTTCAGCCCGCTGCCGATCCCGAGCAGGCCGACCGAGTCCCCCGGGGCGAGAAACCCGCGCTCCGCGGCGATGGCGGCGGTGATCGGGAGTGACACCGTGCCGGTGTTGCCCAGGTGGCGGAAGGTGGTGAAGTCGCGCTGCGGGGGTATGCCGATCGACTCGAGGATGGTGCGCTGGTGGGCGGCGCCCACCTGGTGGCAGATGACCTTGTCGGGCTTCTCCGGACCGAGCGCGAGGGTGCGGCGGAATTCGCGGAAAGTGGCGGCCCCCAAGGCCACCCCGTGCTGCAGCACCCGGACCGAGTCCGTCTCGGCCATGTGGCCGGTGCCGGCCGGGATTCCCGTGTCCGGGCCCCAGGTGCAGAGCCGGTGGTGTTCGGGTGCGCTGCGGGCCGCACCGCCGGCGAGCCGGTGCCCGTCGGGCGCCAACCCCTTTTCGCTCAGGAGGACCGCCGCGGCCCCGGAGCCGCCGGTCAGGGTGGCGATGGTCTTGCGCAGGACCTCCATGCTCTTTTCCCGCAGCAGCCGTGCGATCGTGAGATCGACGATCTCCCGGGCCGATTCGCAGGCGACCACCAACCCTGCCCGAACCTGGCCGAGCTCGATGGCGTTGGCGACCTGGACCATCCCGTTCAAGACCCCCAGGCAGGCGTTGGAGACGTCGTAGACCTGGCATTCCGGCGGGAGCTGAAGGCGGTCGGCCACGGCGCAGGCGGTCGCCGGTTCGAGGTTTTCGCGGCAGACGGCGCCGTAGATCAGCATTCCGATTCGTTCCGCGGGGATCCCGCCGGCCTCGAGCGCTTTTTCGCCGGCGCGGGCGGCCTCGGCGTGGAGCGAAACCCCGGGGTCCCAGTAACGCCGCTCGCGGATGCCCGTGATGGCCTCGAGCTGGCCCCTTTGGAGGCGCAGCGCGTCGTAAAGCGGCTCGAGCCGCCGCTCCAGGTCTTCGGAGGCGACGACGTGCGGCGGCAGCTCATAGCCGAAAGCGGCGATGGATACGCGGGAGTAGTTCATAGTCGGTGCGAAACGTACGTAGACGGCCGGTCCGGTTCTGTCAACAGCTTTATCAGTTCCGAGTCGGAGTTCCGAGTGGGTGGCGCCCAGAGGGCGCGGCGGTCAGGGTGTTTTGCCGCTTGGTACCCGTTCACGTTCTCGTACCCGTACCCGTAAACGGTTCCTATCAACAAGGAGTGAGCTGCCGTGTACGAGAACGTGTACCGCTTCGCTGTGAACGTGTACGCCGCGTATTCCTATTCCACGCATTGGATCACCCGCCATCTCAAAAATCTGTTATGCCACGGACAGAGGATGCCGGAGTCCGGGGCGCAGGCATCCGGGAGCGCCACAGAGCTGCGTCAAAATAGCGTGGCGCCCGTGAGGCGCGGCCGGGCAGGGCATTTCTTTTTTGGTGTTTGGTTGGGGCGGTGCCACGACGATTCGATACCGATTCGGATCCCCTTTTTTAGTTCCGAGTTGGTGGTATTCTGCCTTTATTTCTTCACTCGTTGCTCGTTGCTCGTTACTCCTTTTCACTCGGCACTCCCCTCCCCCGGCAAGAGCGCCACCCCGAACTCCTCCATGCGGTAGATGCACAGGCCGTCCACGCTGAGGCTGCCGGCGGCATAGAGGGCCGGGTCAGGGGCCTGCACCACCCGGGTGATCGCCGCCGCGACCGTGACGGTGCGGTTGCGGGGCAGGATCTGCCCGCGGTAGGTCCAGCGGTGGGCCACCCCGGTGGCCGGCGCGAAGCGGTGCGAATCGGAAAGCTGCGGCCAGCGCTCCCGTGCGGCAAACTTGAGCAGCTGAAGGAAGCTTTCGATTCCGAGCGAGCCCGGGCAGACGGGGTCCTGAAAGAAATGGGCCTTGAAGAACCATTCCTGCGGGTCGACCTCCTTTGTGCCGCGCACGAGCCCGAGGCCGGCCGGGCCGGCGTCGGGAAGGAAAAGATCGATACGGTCGATCATGCGCAGGGCCTTCGCCGGCAAGGCAAGGCCGGGGGCGGCTGCGTCGTCGGGGTCCGCGGGGCTCAGCGGGGCCTCGTCGCTGAGGCGTATCCCGGTGCTTGGTGCAGGCGTACCGGGCGGCGGCGTGAGTGCGAGTGCGGCCCCATCGCGAATGCCCTCCTGGCGCTCCAGGGCGGCGGGCGTGAAAAATCCGAAATAGGTCGTGCCCGCATAGATCCGGCCCTCGCGGCTTGAAATTTCAAAGTCGAAATGCTCGATGATCATGTCCCGCACTTCGGAGACATGGCGCATGCGGGTGCGCATCGTGAGCGTGCCGGCCGCGGGGCCCACCGCGCGGAAAAGCGTCGCCTCGCCGCCGAGGTTGCGGAAGTGAAGCGGTTTGTCGCTCTTCAGCGCCGAGCCCATGTAGGCCGCGAGCCAGCCGCAGGGCTGCAGGGCCGCCTCCAGCAGGACGCAGTAGGGGACCGTGCGGCTGCGCTCGGCCCGGATGTGCCAGGCATCGGGGGCGATGTCGACCTCGGCCTCGACCCACCCGCCCGGCCGGACCTCCCAGGGGGGCGGCTCGACCGAGGTGATACGGTCGATGAAGAGGTAGGGTGGTGAGGGCAGCCGTGCGATGAAGCGGCCCGTGTCGAACGGCCGGTAGGGCTCGCCGAAGGCGCTCGAGGGCAGCCCGCGGGCGAACTCGAGCAAGTGGGCGCGCGGGTACACGGCCGATCCGGGCGCGGTGCGCCGTGCCGTGGGTGCCGGCCGCGGCCGCCGGCCCCAGAAGCTTTCGATATCCGCGCGCGTGGCGCCGGCGAGCCGGAGCGACATGCCGGTGAAGCGCACGATGTGGCGGCCGTCGGCCAGCATGTCGGCGTCGGCGACGGCGTAGGGCTCGGGTCCGTAGCCGAGCTCCTGCACCTCCACCTGGTAGACCACACGCCGGGTGCGGGGGGTCACCGGCCCGCGGCACTTGAGGGCGGCCCGGCGGCCCGGCAGGGGTTCGTAGCGGGCGCCCGGGCGATCGGTCACCCAGCCCAGCCGCTGCACGAGGACCCTCAGCGCTTGCGCGCAGCACTCGTACATCAGCGTGCCGGGCATCACCATGTCGTCCACGAAGTGGCAGGTCAGAAACCAGGCGTCGGGCCGGATGTCGGCCTCGGCCCGGATCCGCCCCAGCCCGTAACGTCCGCCGGCGGGGTCGAACTCTATGATGCGGTCGATCAGTTTCATGCGGCCGCCGGGAAGCCGCAGGGGCGCGGGCAGGCGGACCCCCGCGAAGGCCTCCCCGAAACAGGCCGCGGCATCCCCCCGGCGCAGCGCCTCCAGGGCCTCTTCGTCATAGGCCCCGGGCGCAAGGGGCACCGGATCGGTCCAGGCGGACGGTCTCTTCCCGGCCTCAGGCCGCCGCTCCTCCTCGGTCAGGAGGATCCCTCCCGAGCGGTCGACCTCCTCCGGGGTGAAGAACCCCGCGCACCCCTCGGTCATGGTGATGAGGGGGGCCCCATTGATCGTGCCCCGGAAGTGGAAGAGGAAGAGGTAGGTCTCCCCCTGGCGCAGGAATTTTTCGATCGCGATGTCGTAGCGGATGGTTTCCCCGGGCCGCGGGAGATCGCGGTGGAACTCGACCGTGGCGTCGAGCAGCCGGTACGTGCGGTGGCCGCGCACCACCTTGTCGATTCCGAGAAAGGCGCACAGGAAGAGGTCGGCCTGACCGGCTTCGACCGAAATGCAGACCGGGGCGCGGTCCCCGTCAAGATACCAGGCGTCGGGCAGCACATCGTGCTCGGTGACCACCCGGCCGGGCCCCAGGCCCCCTTTGGCGCCGTGGATCTCGAGGATCCGGTCCACCAGCATCAACGGTTCATCCGGCAGCCGCACCCGGGCGGCAAAGGAGTCCACTTCGGCAAATTCCGGTCCCAGCACCCGGGCCGCCGAACCGCGGGCGAACTCGAGGCATTGGTCGCGGTCGAAGGCCGGGCGGGGGCGTGCGTCGAGGGGTGGCGGTCCTCCGGCCTTTCCGCCTCCGGCCGCCGACAGAAGACCGGCCTGCACCCGCAGGCCGTCGGCCCAGCGGCGGGTCGCCTCGCTCGTGAAATCAAGAAAGGCCTGATGCGCCCGGGCCGTGGCCTGGGTCGTCCGAGCCAGCCCGTTGATCAGGCCGGTGTCGGTCGCCGCGGCCATCCCGCGCGGAGCGGGGGCGGCCGGAGGAGCGGCGGCGGCCCGCGCGGCGGGTTCGGGCGGCGGCGGAACGATGAGCGGCGCTCCGGCCACGGGAATCCGGATCGGGGCGGCTGAGGACGGCATCAGTGGCGCTTGGGGCGCGCGGGGCTTCGGCGGGTCCGCAGGCGGCGGGCCGTTTGCCAGCACGACGTGCATGCAGTTGCCGTCGTCGGTCAGGCAGGCCGTGAGCGCCAGGCGCGGGGCGCCAGGCGCGCGCGCGGCAAGGCGCTGCGGCTCCGGGGGGCGGTCGCGGGTGGACGTATCGGCCGGGGCCCGCGGCGGCACCCGTTCGTGGTGCAGGCAGAGGGCGGCTTTAAGGACTGAAGCGAGCCCGGACGCGGCCCCGGTGTGCCCGCAGATCTTCTTGACCGATTCGGGGCGCGGCAGCCCGGCCGCACTGCCGGCCCAGCGGCCGAGTACCTCCTGCTCGAGCGCGTCCTCGACCGGGACCCCGCTGCCATGGGCCTCGATCAGTCCGATGTCCGCCGGGCCGGCCCCGGCCTCCCGCACGGCCTGAGACAGGGACCGCAGGTAAGCCTCCGGGCTCGGGCGGCCGGCATCGATGCCTCCGCCGCCGGCCGCCCCGATCCCGCGTACCACCGCGACCACCCGGTCTCCCTCGGCGAGCGCCCGATCCAGGCGTTTGAGCACCAGGGCCACGGCCCCTTCGCCCGGGAGCGTGCCGTCGGCCGCTGGATCGAAAGGGGCGAGCCGGCCGGCGGGTGAAAATGGGTGCCGGGCCTGATTCAGGGCGACCGCGCGCAGGTCGCCGCAAAGATCCACCGTCCCGACGAGCAAAGCCTCCAGCTCATCGGCCTGGAGCGCGCGGACCGCGGCCGCGAGGGCCCGGAGACCGGAGGCAGGGCCGGCCGAGATCGTGAAGCTCGGTCCGCCGAAACGGAACTCGCGGGCCATGCGGCTGGCCACCATGCTGCCCAAGGCCCCCAGCACCCGGCTGGCGGTGAGGGGCGGACTGCAGGCGTCCTGGGCCCGCACGAGCCATTCGCAGCTCTCATGCGAGTCCGGCCCCGGCGCGGAGACGTCCCCCCGCTCGGCGAAATGCTGCCGCAGGAGCCAGCGCAAATGAAAGTTGGTGGCGTCGAAGTCGAAATCGATTCCGATCACCGCCCCCATCCGCGGCCGCTCGCCTCGCAGGTCGAGCCCCGCGTCGCGCAGGGCCTCGGCCGCGACGTTCAGCATCAAGAGTTGCTGGGGCAGGATGTCCGGGATCTCCCGGGGCGGGATCCGGAAACGCCCGGGCGCCAGGTCGAACGCGTCCATGAAGCCGCCCCTTAAACCGGCGAGCGGCGGCAGGAGCTCGTCGCACGCTTTCCAGCGGGCGGGCGGCCGGGCTGCGATCAGGGATGTTGCGCCGAGCACCGCGGCCTCGAATTCGGCGAGCGAACCGGCGCTGCCCAGGCAGGCCGCCATGCCCACGATGGCGACCGGGTGCGGACTCCGGCCGATGCCGGGCTCGCGCCGGGTGGGTGCGGCATCCGCGGTGCTCAACGGGGTCCGTCGGGGGCCTGTCTCCGGAAGGTCGAGCCCGGGGACGCTCTGCGGGCTCCGCACGGCGCCGGCCGCACTCCCCGGAGCCCACTCCTCCAGCAGTAGGTGGGCGTTGATCCCGCCGAAGCCGAAGGCGCTCACCGCCGCGCGGCGGGGGGTATCGGGAGTGCGCCTTTGCCAGGGCTCCGCCGTGGTGGGGATCCGGAAGGGGCCGCCGTTCAGCGGGCTCTTCTCCGGCGCCTCGCGGAAATTCAAGGTTGGAGGCAGGGTGGCGTGCCGGAAGGCGAGGAGGGTCCGGATGACGGCTGCCGCGCCGGCCGCGGTCAACAGATGCCCGATCATGGACTTGACCGAGCCGATGGCGCACTGCCCCGGCGCCCATCCGCTCTCACCCCACAGCTGCCGTAGGCTTTCCAATTCGACGGCGTCGCCCACCGGAGTCCCGGCGCCGTGGCATTCGATGTAGTCCATCGCCTGGGGCGGAACGCCCGCCGCCTCGCAGGCCGCGCGCATGGCGCGCAGTTGCCCCTCGCTGTCGGGCGCGAGCAGGTTGCCGCGCAGGTCGTTGGACAGGCCGATGCCGCGGACGAGGCCGAGGATGGTGTCTGCGTCCGCGCGGGCGTCCGCCAGGCGCTTTAGGACAAGGATCCCGGCCCCCTCTCCGACGATGAGGCCGTCCGCGCTGCGGTCGAACGGCGCGCAGCGGCCGCTCGGCGAGAGCGCCCGCAACTGGCTGAACCCCACCTGGGTGAAGAGGCAGTCCGGCCGGGAGACTCCTCCGGCCAGGATCGCGTCCGCGCGGCCGGAGGTGAGCTCATCGCAGGCGAGCTTGATGGCATACAGCGAGGAGGCGCAGGCGGCGTCCAAGGTCAGGCTGCCGGCCTTGAGTCCCAGCGCCTTGGCGAGAAGGCCGGCGGGGAGGCCCGCGACGCGCGCGGCAACGCCGTGCGCCGGGTCGAGAGCGACGGGGCTTTGCGGCCGACCGGAGGCGATCCGCGCACCGAGGATCTCGCGCGTGAGGGCCGAAGCGGCGTCCGTGGGCAAGACGAGGGCGGCCAGGATCACCCCGGTCCGTTCACGGTTGAGCCGGGGGGCGGCCGCTCCGCCAAGGGCCTGGCGGCCGGCGGTGAGCAGCACGTGATAAAGGGGGTCGAGCCGGCTGAGGAGCTCCGGGTCGATTTCCCACCCCGTGGGATCAAAGCCGAACTCCGGCAGGAGGCAGCAGCGGGTGTGGAAGGCCTTGTCCGGTTCGAGCACCGGGGCGATCATCTGCGCGGGGGCCGCCATCCAGCGCGAGCGCGGGACTTCGGCCACGGCCTCGCGCCGGGCGCAGATCTCGGCCCACAGGCGTTCGGGGTCGAGCGCACCGGGAAAAAGCCCGCCCATGCCGACGACGGCGATCGGGGTGGCGGGGCTCATCGGCAGCCCTCACACGCCTCGTGCCCGCCAATGCGGGATGCCCCGCCGCACGCCGGGGCGCGACCGACGAAGGGTTTCGAATCGCTCGCGGCTGAGCCGCAGGCGCATAAGAGAGCGGGTGTGGGTGTCATCTCCTGGAGATTCAGGCTGAAGTCGATCGGGTTGTCGGTGTCGCGTGCACGTCCCGGCCGCTCCTCTATAACCTATCCCGGCGCCGAACTCCATAGAAGAGGGACTTAAAAACGGAATGCCTATAATGCCTACAATTTATAAACGACAAGAAGCAGAAGGACCGCCAGGGGCGGGCGGGTTTTCTTATTGACCCTGCATCATTCTCCACTCGTTGCCCGTTACTCGTTGCTCGTTACTCGTTACTCGTTACTGTCTTTCCTCGACTCCGACTCCGGCCCCGACGGCTCTTGACATGGGCAAAACCGGTGGTACTGTGCGTCAGATTTAAATGCCCATTTCAACGTCGAGCAGCGCATTGGCGGAGGTTAAACAAAATGGTTGAGATCATGGACAAGGTTCCCCCAAACCCCCAGCAGGAAAAGAACGAGCAGGACCTGGCGCTCAAGCAAACGCTCGGAAAGATCGAGCACAAAATCCTCGTGATGAGCGGCAAGGGCGGGGTGGGCAAGACCAGCACCGCCGTGAACCTGTCGATCGCGCTCGCGCGCAAGGGGTTCCGGGTGGGGATCATGGATGTCGATCTCCACGGCCCGGACGTGCCGCGGATGCTCGGACTGCAGGGGACTCCCGAGGTCAACGCGAACCGCAAGCTCGCTCCGCTGAAGTACTCCGAACGCCTGGCGGCCATCTCCATGGAGTCGTTTCTCCCCAAGAAGGACGATGCGGTCATCTGGCGCGGGCCTTTGAAATTTTCGGCCATCCGGCAGTTCATCGCCGATGTGGAGTGGGGGGACCTCGACTTTCTCGTGATCGACTCCCCGCCCGGCACCGGGGATGAGCCGCTCACCGTCGCGCAGCAGATCCCGGACGCGCGTGCCGTCATCGTCACCACTCCCCAGGAGGTCGCCCTGGCGGACGTGCGCAAATCGATCAACTTCTGCCGCACGGTCCGGATCGACATTTTCGGGCTCGTGGAGAACATGAGTGGGCTCGCCTGCCCCCACTGCGGGGAGAAGATCGACCTTTTCGGGTCCGGGGGCGGGGAGCGGACGGCGGTCGAAATGGGGGTGCGCTTCCTGGGTAAAATCCCGATCGACCCGCACCTGGTCGCCTGCGGGGACTCGGGGCAGTGCTTCGAGGAAACCTATGCCGGCTCGCCGGTGACGCTTGCCTTCGATGCGATCGCAGAGGCCCTGGCCGGCTTGAACGCTTCCCGCTGAGGCGGGTCCGGCGGGCGTTCGAGCCGCCTTCTCTATCTCCGGTCGAGAGGATCCCGCGATTGTCGATTGCGCTGGCGGGCGGCGGATACCTCCCTCCCGCCTGTGGGCGCGGCCACTCCAATCCCTCAGCTGCAATGCGGCCGTAACGGATTGGTGGATCGCGTGGATCAGTTCTGCCCCATGTACACCCTGCCGTAACCGGCGACCTTCAGGTCATCCCCCTTGGCAGCATACGAGCGAACTCCTCACGCGGCCACGGCCCGGCGCCTTGCCCGGATGAAGCCGTCGCGCGCGGCCAGGATCACCGAATCGGGCACTGCGAACGAAATCCGGAAATACCCGGGGGCCCCGAAGGCGCGCCCGGGGCTCACCAGGATCCGCTCCTCCTTCAGCAATTCAGTGAACCGGGCGTCGTCGGCGATCGGGCTTTGCGGGAAAAGGTAAAACGCCCCTTCGGGCGGGGAGAACTCGTAGCCTGCCGCGGCGAGGATCGCCCCCAGCATGTCCCGGCGCCGGCGGTAGACGGAGACGTCCACCGCGGCCCCCAGCACCCGGGCGACGGCCTGCTGGAGGAGGCCCGGCGCGTTGACGACAAGCATGGAGTTGACGGCGACGGCGGCGTCCCGGATCGTTTCGGCATCCTCGGCCTGCGGGTGCACGGCGAAGTAGCCGATCCGCTCCCCGGCCAGGCTGAGCTCCTTCGAGAAGGAGTTCACGACGATGGTGTGGGGGTAGGCCGCCATCACCGGGGGCACCTCGGCATCGAAGACGATGCGGCGATAGGGCTCATCGGAGATAAGATAGATCCGTCGCCCGAGGCGGGCGCTCGCCGCCGCGAGGAGCCGGCCGAGGCCGGCGATTTCAGCGGCCGCATAAACCGCGCCCGAGGGGTTGTTGGGCGAGTTGATCAGCACCACGCGGGTCTGCGGGGTGATGGCCCGATCGATGGCTGCGAGGTCCAGGTGGAAGCGCGGGTCGGTAGGGGCCGTTTTGAGCTCGGCGTCTACCAGGAAGGCGTAGTTGTCGTAGCCGAGAAAATAGGGGGCCGGGGTGAGGATCTCCTCGCCCGGGTTTACAAGGGCCCGCAGGATGTCGTTGAGCGCGCCGGCCGCGCCGACCGTGATCACGACCATCTCTGGCGGGACGGGCACCCCATGCTCCGCGGACAAGCGTTGAGCCAGCGCCGCGCGCAGCGGAAGGTGTCCGGCCACCGGGGCGTAGCCGAACGAGAGGGCATCCGAGCGGACGAGCTCCCGCAGGGCTGCGCGGAACTCGTGCGGGGGCGGGACGTCGGGGTTTCCCAGCGAGAAGTCGCAGACGTTCTCGGCCCCGAAGCGCTCCTTCAGCCGCCGGCCCTCCTCGAACATGTTCTTGATGACGGCGAAGTCCGCCACCCGGCGTATCATCCGGTCTGCAATCGGCATGGTCTCCTCCCGGCCGCAATCACTTCTGCGGCGCCGCATGTCAAGGTGTGAAGGCGAGGGGCGACTATACGAGGTTCGACTGAACCGGTCAAGGATCGTCCGCTGATCATTTTTCTCTTTAAATCCGTGCGGGTTGATTGTATCCTGGCGGCGAGCGAAAGAGAGTTCACAGCACTCACGTACGGGAGGTGGGATGATGCCGTTCGGATACACCGGAAAGATTCTGCATGTCGACCTGACGAACCGCAAGATTGAGACCGAGGAGCCTGCGGAGGCCTTTTACCGCAGCTACCTCGGCGGGCGGGGGATCGGCTACTACTACCTGATGCGGGACGTGCCGGCGCACACCGATGCCCTGGCCCCGGAGAACATCCTCGTGCTCGCCACCGGGGTGATGACCGGCGCGCCGATCGCCGCCTCATGCCGGTTTGCCGCCGTGGGCAAGTCCCCGTTGACCGGCACGGCCGGCGAGTCGGAGGCGGCCGGTTTCTTCGGCCCCGAGCTCAAAAAAGCGGGCTTCGACGCCGTTGTGTTCAGGGGGCGCGCCGAGGCCCCGGTCTATCTTTGGGTCACCGACGGCAAGGCCGAGATCCGGGATGCCGGCGCCATCGCCCTGCAGGGCGCGCGCGAGGTCGAGGACGCCGTCCGTGCCGAGCTCGGCAGTGACAAGATCCGCGTCGCCCAGACCGGCCCGGCCGGGATGCGGCGGGTGCGCTTTGCCAACATCACCAACAACCTCGGTCATTTCAACGGCCGCGGGGGCTTCGGCGCCCTCATGGGTTCCAAGAACCTGCGGGCCGTCGCCGCCCTCGGCTCCGGGGCGCTCGAATACCGCGACCCGGAGTTTCTGCGCCGCACCGCCACGGAGTATGCCAAAAGCTTCCGGCAGAACCCGGTGGGCGATGCCCTTTACGTTTACGGCACGACCGGCTTTCCGGAGCTGCTCTCAGCCGCCGGGGGGCTTCCGGTCAACAACTTCCGCGGCAGCGCGCTGCCGGATGCCTCGCCCCTCGGGGGCGAGACCTACAAGTCCCTGCTCTTGAAACGGCGCAAGGGCTGCCACGCCTGCCCCATCATGTGCAAGCGCGTGATCGCCCTGGAGGACCCGGTCTACGGTGTCGATTCGCGCTACGGCGGGCCGGAATACGAGACCATCGCTTCTCTGGGATCGAACCTGAACATCACCGACCTGCGGGTGGTCGCCAAGGGCAACGAGATCTGCGACCGCTACTGCATGGATACCATCTCGGCCGGGATGACCATCGCCTTCGCCTGCGAGTGCTTCGAGAAGGGGATCATATCTGAGGCCGACACGGGCGGCATCGCGCTTCGCTTCGGCGACCCCGGTTTGCTCCTGAAGCTGCTGGAGATGATCGCCCAGCGCGAGGGCTTCGGCGATCTCCTGGCGGAGGGCTCGGCGCGTCTCGCCGCGTGCTGGGGGGTGGCGGACGCCGACTTCTGCCTGTGCGTCAAAGGCCAGGAACTCGCCCTGCACGATCCGCGTATCAAAGCGGGGGTGGGCCTGAGCTATGCCCTGAGCACTTACGGGGCCGACCACATGAACGCCCCGCACGACCCCTCCTTCGTGGACGAGAAATCCTTTTCGTTCCAATCGGCCCAGGCCCTGGGCATCTACCGGCCGATGCCCGCGACGAGCCTCTCGCACGACAAGGTGCGCGCTTTTGCCGCCCTGGAGCGGTTCTGGCGGATGCTCGATTCTCTTGGGTTGTGTGTCTTCGGTTTCGCGCCCCGAGGGGTCATGCCGATCCATACCCTGGTGGAGTGCATCCGGGCGGTCACCGGCTGGAATGCGAGCCTCTTTGATCTCATGAAGGCGGCCGAGCGCTCCTCGATCCTGGCGCGTGCCTTCAACAGCCGCGAGGGCG
>JBFYWX010000107.1:0-4190 GCA_041310825.1 Desulfobacteraceae bacterium
AGGCCTACTGTCGTATCTCCAGTTATCTGCAGACTATGGCCAACAAGGGATACAATCCGTTGGTCGCCATCCAAATGGCTTTCTCTGGCCAGATTTATGCTGATAGGGGTGAGTAGTTACCGTCGATGATCAGAATCCGGTGCTTTGGCTCCATCGCCGCTCTCCAATTTGAACCGCCCACCGTCGGGGCGCCGCCCCATGCAAGCTCGGGCACCGGCGAGGATAAAAACATGCGAGCTGATTCATGAGAATATTCGGCAGGATTGCGAAAAACTTTAGGAGCAAAGGGGCAGGCATCCGGAGCATCGGCCCTGCACCGGGCAAAACGAAGAGCCCTCTCGGTTTGACGCGGGACGGGTATGTGCTATCGTTTAAGCGGATTTGAAATCGATGTCATCTGGAGCGTGAACGATGAACCTCAAAAATCTCAGGCGGGCCGGCGGCGTTCTGATTTCGCTGTCGGTCGCATTCCCGCTCACCGCCGCCGCTTGGTTCGACGAGACCCACCTCGCCGTCTCCAAGGTCGCCGGCCACCGGAAGTGGTACCACGCGGCCGCGGCGGACGTCGCCAAGCTCAAATTGGGGGAGCAAGAGGCCCACAACCACTTCGTCAACAACCCCTGCGGCGCCGTCGTGACCCCCGAGACGGTCAGCGCCCAGATCGCGAAATACAATCAGATCGACTCCGCCGGCCATCTTTACGGGGCGATCATCGCCGCCGTGCGAGACTACGCGGCGGCGAGGGCCAAGGGCATCTATGCCGAATACCACCTCGCCTATGCCGCTCACTACATCGGGGATCTCTCCCAGCCGCTGCATCACACCCTCTACAACGACTACAACAGCCGCACCCATGCGGCCACCGACGGGGTGGTGAACGACGAGGTGCTGGAGCATCTGCACAAGATCGAGATCTACCCGATCACGATCGCATCGGAGGGAGATCTGGCGAAGCAGATCGCCCGGATCGCCGCCTTGTCCCTGGCGCTGGGCTGCCGGCTCGAAGCCGAGGACCGGATCCTGACCCGCGAGGAGGCCTACCGGCAGCTCTCCCACAGCGCCTCGCTGCTGAAGGCGGTGCTGGCCTACCTGGACCAATAGTCTTCAAGCCCCATGCATTGCAGGATTCTCGCCTCCGGGAAATCTTTATGTTCGCCCGAAAATCCCTCCCGGCCTCCCTTTTTCAAAGGGAGGTGAAACCCCTCTTTGGCAAAGAGGGGCAAGGGGAGATTTGAGTGAACCGTTGAACCCGGAACCCAATATCCCGTATTCTGGATCCGCTTTCACATCACGGCCCCGATATGCCAGGGGACGAACTCGTCGTTGCCGATCCCCAGGGCTTCGCTCTTCGTCCGCCGGCCCGAGGCCGTGTCGAGGATGAGGCGAAACAGCGCGCGCCCGAGCTCGTCCACCGAGACCTCTCCGTCGGCGACCGGCCCGCAGTCGAGGTCCATGTCCTCCGCCATGCGCCGGTACATCGGGGTGTTGGTGGCAAGCTTGATCGAGGGCACCGGCCGGCAGCCGAAGACCGACCCCCTTCCGGTGGTGAAGCACAGGACGTTGGCCCCGCCGGCCACCATGCCGGTGATCGAGACGGGGTCGTAGCCGGGGGTGTCCATGAAGACGAGGCCGCTTTCCGTGACTGCTTCGGCATAGCGGTAGACCGCCTTCAGGCGCGTGGTGCCGCCCTTCGCCACGGCCCCCAGGGATTTTTCGAGGATGGTCGTAAGGCCCCCGGCCTTGTTGCCGGGGGAGGGGTTGTTGTCCATCTCCCCGCCGAGCCGCGCCGTGTACTCCTCCCACCAGCGGATGCGGGCGATCAGCTGATCCGCCACCTGCCGGCTCGCCGCGCGGCGGGTCAGAAGATGCTCGGCGCCGTAGATTTCGGGGGTCTCGCCTAGGATGGCCGTCCCCCCCTGCCCCACCAGCCGGTCGACGGCGGCGCCGAGGGCGGGATTGGCCGTGATTCCGGAGAGCGCATCCGACCCGCCGCACTCGAGGCCGAGGATAAGGCGGCCGGCCGGCACGGACGCACGCTGAACGGCATTGGCGGCCGGCAGCATTTCGCGCACCCGGGCCACGGCCTCCTGAACGGTGCGGCGGGTCCCGCCCGTCTCCTGGATGGTCATGGCGGCCACCGCGGGGAAGGCCGCTGCTGAATTCAGCTCGGCGATCGCATCGATCTGCATCACCTCGCAGCCCAGCCCGACGAGAAGGACCCCGGCGAAGTTGGGGTGCCGGCGGTAGCCGGCGAGGCTGTCGCGCAGGTAGTCGAACCCGCGGCCGCTCCCCGCCATGCCGCAGCCCAATCCGTGGCAGAGCGGGACCACCCCGTCCACGTTGGGATAGCTGGCAAGCGCCTCCCCGCGGAACTCCTCCGCGACCATCCGGGCGACCGAGGCGGAGCAGTTGACCGTGCTGATGACCCCGATGTAGTTACGGGTCGCCACCCGGCCGTCCGGGCGCAGGATGCCCTGGAAGAACTCCGCCGGCTCCACTCCCGCAGCGGCGGAGCCTGCCTCGGCCCCGACGGCGTAGTCCCGCTCGAAGCGGCCCATGCCGAGGTTGTGGGTGTGCACATGGTCCCCGGCCGCGATCCCGCCGGCGGCGGTGCCGATGGGCTGCCCGTATTTCACGACGAGTTCCCCCGCCCGGATGGGGGCGGCCGCCACCTTGTGCCCGGCCGGGATCCGGCGGCGGCAGACGATCCCCTCCTGCTCCAGGCGCTCCCCTTCGGCCAGCTCGACCAGGGCGACCACCACATTGTCCAGGGGGTGCAGGCGCAGGGTTTTCGACGCCGGCGCCATGTCATGCTCCTCCTCTCATCGTCGCATCAGAACGGTCATGACCCGGCGCATGAAGGCGGAAGCGCGCATGCGCCGCATCATCCACATCTCGCCGATCGACTTGTTGAGGCAGGACATACTCGGAAAGGAGTGCTGCAGCAGGGCGACGTCATGCAGGCGGATGTTTTTCTGAAGGATAAGGGCCCACTCGTTGATCATCTCCGCCGACCCTTCACCGACGACGCAGGCCCCGTAGACCCTGCCGCTCCTGCTCGCAAACACCCGCACGAATCCGGTCGCCACATTTTCGGCGATGGCCGCCCCGAAATCTTCGTACTTGGCCTCCAGCACCTCGTAGGCCACCCCGGCGGCGGCGAGCTCCCCTTCCAGCCGGCCTACGAAGGAGACCTGCGGGTCGGTGAAGACGGTCCAGGGGACGGCATACCGGCGGAAGCTCTTTTTGAACGGCCGGGGGCGCAGGATGTTGAAGAGAGCGATCATCGCCTGGTGCATGGCGGCGTGCGAGAAGAGGTCGGTGCCGTTGCAGTCGCCGACGGCGTAGATGTGAGGGACGTTGGTCTGGAGGTTGTCGTTGACCGGGATGCCCTTGGCGGTGTGGTGCACACCCGCTTTTTCGAGCGCAAGCCCTTGCAGCACGGGCGTGCGCCCGGCGGCCAGGAGCAGCCGCTCGGCCGAAAGATCCTCCCCCTCTGCAGTCCCAAGACGCACCCGGCCGTTCTCCTGCGCCACCGAGGCGATCCGGCGCTGGTTGTAGACGGCGATCCCCTCCCGCACGAACTGCGCCTCCAGCAGACGGCCCGCTTCCGGAGGGGCGAAGGGGAGCAGGTGCGCATCCATGTGGACGACGGCGACCCGGCTGCCGAGCCGCGAGAAGGCCTGGGCCATTTCGCTGCCGATCGCCCCGCCCCCGATGATGAGGAGGCTCTCGGGCACCGCCGCAAGGTGAAAGAGGTTTTCGTTGTCCAGCACATCGACGGTCTCGAGGCCCGGGATCGGCGGGCGGCTCGCCCGCGTGCCGGTGCAGATAAAAATGCGCCGGCCCCGCAACCGCCGCTCGCCCACCTGCACCGTGTGGGCATCCACGAACGACGCGGCTCCCTCTCCCATCACCAGGTCGACCTTGCTGAACTTGTCGATGGTCTTTTCCCGGAGGATGTAGTCGAGGTGACCCTGGATGCGGGGGAAGGGCTTTTTCACCGCCGGCAGGGGCAGGGATTCGAGTTCCATCGCGTCGAGCCGGGTCAGGCTGTGACGCAACTCGGCCATCCGCAGCAGGGCCTTGCTCGGGATGCAGCCGACATTCATGCACTCGCCGCCGAGCTTGTGCTTTTCGATCCCGCAGACCGTGAGCCCCATCTCCGCGGCCATGGCCGAGGCGGCCAT
>JBFYWX010000128.1:0-11277 GCA_041310825.1 Desulfobacteraceae bacterium
AGTGGCAGCCACAGCGTTACGCGTGCGGGAGATGACCATCATCCCAACGCTGAGTGCGGCCCGTGCCCAAGCGTAATAATTTTGTCACCGTTTTGCATACAAAATGACTGATAAGAGACTATAGGTTAATGTGAGGCTTCAGTTTCGTTGCATAAATTTCAACTTCGGCTATTCGTTCCCCAGGTATGATTCTATTTTTATCATGGAGGAGTAATGCAAGGTTACATTCATGGGGGCCAGGTTAAGACACTGGCGCAGATGACGGATCTCGAGATTCTGCAGGGGTGTATCACCAAAAACCTCACACCGCACGATGACCGTGGGCAACCGATCACCCCTGCCGATGTGATGATTCGGCATATCGCGGATTTGGAGCAAGAGCTTTCTCGCCTTGACGAGCTTGCCTGGGATCTGATCGGGGCTGAAAGGGAACGGATGATCGTTCACCAGATCGAGCCGTTGCAAGATCAGCTGCAGAGCTGCAAAACTTACCTGCAATCCATAAAAAGTTCGAACTGGGACGAGTTCGAGCTGCCTAAAGATAGCGGGATCGAGGGCTGTTTCACCCGTTGCTTGATTAACTCCCGGTATCCGGCCGAAGAGGTCGATCGTCTCTTACAAACGGAATCTGAAGCAGCCCCTGAAGAGAAGCCGCTTGCGGTAGAATCGAAATCATCACGGGCAGTTGCGCAGGAGTGCAACCAAAAATGCCGGGAAATCGCCAAGCGAATTTGGGATAGACAGCCCGATTTCAGCATTGCCGCCATGATTCGCCACAGCGAGATCACCCGCCACGCCCGAAAGCCCGACGGAAGCGCCTACTCCGACATGACGATTCGCAACTGGATCAGAGACCTGTGCCCGGACCCCAAACCGGGGCGCAGGTCGGCATCTCTCTGAATCCAAAATGGCAGTTTCACTACCAGGGCCTCCTGGTTCAGAGTCTGAGGCCGACTTGACTTTGTTTTGGCAGTTTGCCATGATCCAACTTCTCGGATTTTAGGGCTTTCCCGATGACCACATTACTGCTGGTGGCCGGTTTGAACAAACTCCCCGTTCAGTCACTTCACAGGGGGCCTGACGATCGGTGAAAAGGGAACCACATCCACCCGATTCTTCTTGCAACACCGTTGTTGCGTTCCGCCCCTGGGCCCAAACCGCCCCGCCATCCGGTCCTTTCAGCATCATCGACAGGAGATCCGCCTTGCTGCGGACACTCGCGGCCAGGCACGGCAGCAGGGTCCGATCCACGCGGACCGGCGAGGTGAACCTTCAACCGCTTTTAGGAGGTGCATCATGAAAAAGAGTGTCATCGGCGGGATCGTTCTTTTGGCTGTTCTGGCGGTTGTCTGTGCCGGCCTTGCCGGTGCGCCGGGCTACCCTGAAAAACCGATCAACTACATCATCTCCTTCAACCCCGGCGGGGAGTCGGATGTGACCGCCCGTCTGCAGCAAAGCCACCTGGAAAAGATCCTCGGCCAGACGGTGACGGTCACCCACAAGCCCGGCGGCGGCGGCGCGGTGGCATGGAGCGAATTCCAGCGCACGGCGAAGCCCGACGGCTACACGATCATCGGCGTCAACATCCCCCACATCATCGCCCAGCCCATCGAGCGCAAGGACGCCGGCTACACCACCGACGGGTGGGAACTGATCATCTGGTTTCACTTCACGCCCAACGCCCTGATCGTCCAAAAGGAAGGGAACATCAAGACCCTGGCCGACTTCATCAAGCTCGCCAAGGAGAAACCCAAGGCCGTGACCGTCGCCGGCAGCGGCAGCTACAGCGCCAACCATCTCGAGACCCTGCGGTTCGAAAAGCTGGCCGGCATCCAGGTAACCTACGTGCCCCACACCGGCACCGGGCCGATCGTCCCGGCCCTGATGGGCGGCCATGTCACCAGCACCATGAACTATTCCATGGTGGGGGTCCAATACAAGGATCAGATGCGGACTCTGGCCGTGGCCACGGATAAACGCCTCGATGTGCTGCCCGATGTGCCGACCTTCAAGGAGCTCGGCTACGACGTCGTGGGGGGCGCCTACCGAGGAGTGGCGGTACCCAAGGGAACCCCGCCCGAAATTGTGAGAAAGCTGACGGACGCCTTTGTAAAAGCGACCGAGCTGATCGCCGACAAGCAGCGCGAAATGGGCTTCGAAGTCACCTATGTGACCGGCAAGGAGGCGACCGCGCTGGTGGCTCGCATGAAGGCCAATTACGAAGACGTCCTGAAGGACCTCGCCGAAAAGAAAAAACAGTGACATCGAAACGATGGTCTACCTCAAAAATCGGTTTGCGTGATCCATTGCGGTGAGAGGTCGTTATGGACTTATTCCTGCAGGCAATGGCTGCGCTGGCGGACCCGGTGGTGATTCTGTTGATCTTCGGAGGGGTTTCCGCCGGCCTCTTCGTGGGCGCGATGCCGGGCCTGACGGCGACGATGGCCTTGGCCGTGCTCCTGCCCTTCACCTTCACCATGTCGCCCCTGAACGGCCTGGTGGGCTTGGGCGCGGTCTACATGGGGGCGATCTACGGGGGATCCTTTGCCGCCATCCTGGTGAACACCCCGGGGACGCCCTCCTCCATCGCGACGGCCTTCGAGGGCTACCCGATGGCCAAGCAGGGGCGGGCGATCGAGGCAATCAGCGTCGCCACGGTCGCCTCGGCCGTCGGCGGCATCGCCGGCGTGCTGTTCCTGCTGTTCCTTGCGCCGCCGCTGGCGCTCCTCTCCATTCGCTTCGGGCCTTCGGAGTACTTCTGGGTGGCGATGCTGGGGTTGACCCTCATCGCCAGCCTCTCCGAGGGGTCGCTGCTGAAGGGGCTTTTGGGGGGCACCATCGGGATCATGCTGGGAACGATCGGCGTCTCTCCGATCGGGGGGGAGTCCCGATTCACGCTCGGGTTCCCGGTGATGCAGGGCGGAGTCGAGATGATCGTGGCCCTGATCGGGTTGTTCGTCCTGCCGGAGCTCTATAACATGGCCGCGCTCGCCCGGACCTCCCTCGGAGAGGTAAGCGTCTCTTCGAAGGAGCGCTCCTCCTTCTGGCGGGTGGCGGCCCGGGTCTTCTCCCAGCCCGGGAACCTCATCCGTTCCTGCATCATCGGTGAAATCGTCGCCATCATCCCCGGCGCCGGCGGCAACATCGCCAACCTGGTCGCCTACAACGAGGCCAAGCGGGCGTCGAAAACCCCGGAGCGCTTCGGTACCGGGACCACCGAGGGGCTGATCGCATCCGAGTCGAGCAACAACGTAACGGTGGCCGGGAGCATGGTGCCGCTCCTGACGCTCGGGATCCCCGGGGCGCCGCCGGATGCCGTCATCCTCGGCGTCATGCTGCTCCACGGCTTGCGGCCGGGCCTCGAGCTCTTTACGACGAGCGGGGTGCTCACCTACGCGTTTATCTTCTCCATGGGGCTTGCCGCCATCGCCATGGTGCCGGTGGGGCTGTTGGGGGGGCGCCTGATCTACCGCATCATCTTCCGCACCCCCTACTTTTTCCTGGTCCCGACCATCGGGCTCGCCACCATCATCGGCACCTTCGCCCTGCGCAACAGCATCACCGACGTCTTCATCATGCTGGTCCTGGGGACCGGGGGGCATCTGCTCAAACAGATCGGGATCATGCCCGCCCCGATCGTGCTCGGACTGATCCTCGGCACCATCGCCGAGGTCGGATATGTTCAGGCGATCCTGGGGGGGGCGGCCTACCGTTTCGCCCAGCTGCGTCTGTTCGAAAACCCCCTCTCCTGGATTCTGATCGCCATGGTCGTCGTATCAGCCGCCTGGCCGTTTATCGCGGCCCTCTTCCGCCGCATGCGCAAGGGCGATACGCCCCAAGGCGGTGCCGCATGATACGGAATGTCAACACCGACCTGGTAGCCGGTGCGCTCGGACTGCTCTTGAGCTTCGCCTTCTGGTGGCTGATCGACCCGGAGATCACGCATCTCAGCATCGTCTTCCCGATGGCCATGATCACCATCATGGCCATCGTTTCGGCCCTGCTGCTCATCAAGGGGATCAGCCGGGCGGCTGAGCGCGGCAATCTTTTCGAGGTCGGCAGCAATGTGCGGGTCGCGGTGACGGGGCTATTTTTCTTCGGCTGGGCCATGGCCATCAGTCACCTCGGCTTTTTCGTTGCGAGTGTCGTGGCGATCGCCGCCATCGCCTTTTACCTTGCCCTTGCCCGGCGCCGGGTAAGCCCGGCGACGTTTGTCGGCTGGGTGGTGATCGCCGCCGGGGAAGTGGCTTTTTTCTATTTCATTTTCACGCGGCTTCTGCACATCCCGCTCCCGGAGGGCTGGTTCTTCTGATCCAGGCGACGGAATTCCAGGGGGCGGCTGCCGGCCGGGCAGCGACGAAATAACCGCCCTGGGCGGCGACGCGCAAGGGGCAGAAATCCCGCTTGACAACCGCACCGTTTTGAATGATCACTAAGTGGCCTTTCGTCACCGATTGCGAAGCCACAACGCCCCTTTTACCGCTTTGAGGATTCCAATATGTTTGAGACACTGGATGCCACCCTTCTCGCGCGGATCCAATTCGCCTTCACCGTCTCCTTTCACATCATCTTCCCCGCCTTCACGATCGGGTTGGCGAGCTGGCTCGTGGTGCTCGAGTGGCGCTGGCTGAAAACCGGAAACCCGATCTATGCCGAGGTCTACCGCATGTGGGTCAAGATATTTGCGGTCACCTTCGGCATGGGAGTCGTCTCCGGCGTCGTGCTCTCCTTCCAGTTCGGCACCAACTGGTCGGTCTTCTCCGACCGGGTGGGGAACGTGCTCGGCCCGCTGCTCGGCTACGAGGTGCTGACCGCCTTTTTTCTGGAGGCCTCCTTCCTGGGCGTCATGCTCTTCGGCTGGAACCGGGTCAGCCCGAAAATGCACTTCGCCGCGACCGTGATCGTGGCCTCAGGGACCCTGATCTCGGCCTTCTGGATCCTATCGGCCAACAGCTGGATGCACACCCCCGCCGGGTTCCGCGTCGCCGAAAACGGGCTCATGTTCCCGACCGACTGGATCGCGGTCATCTTCAATCCCTCCTTCCCCTACCGCTTCGTGCACATGGTGACCGCGGCCTACCTGACCACCGCCTTCACCGTGGCGGGGGTCGGAGCCTATTACCTCTTCCGGCAGCGCCATGTGAAACACGCCCGGGTCATGTTCGGGATGGCCATGATCATGGCGATCTTCGTGGCCCCGATGCAGCTTGTGTTCGGCGACCTGCACGGGCTGAACACCCTGGAGCACCAACCCGCGAAGGTCTCGGCCATGGAGGGGCTCTGGCAGACCCAGCGCGGGGTCCCGCTCATTCTCTTCGGGTGGCCGGATGAGGCCGCGGAGATCACGCGCTATGCGCTTGAAATTCCCAAGCTGACCAGCCTGATCCTCACCCACGATCTCGACGGCGAGGTCAAGGGGCTGAAGGAGTGGCCGCGGGCAGAGCGCCCGCCGGTCGCCTGGGTCTTCTGGACCTTCCGCATCATGGTGGGCCTGGGGATGCTGATGATCGCCACGGGGGTGATCGCGATCGTCCTCTACTTCAAAAAAAGACTCTTCGACTCCCGCTGGTTCCAGTACTGGTGCATGGCCCTCACCCCGGCCGGGTTCATCGCGGTCCTGGCCGGCTGGTTCGTCACCGAGATCGGCCGGCAGCCCTACATGGTCTACCACGTGCTGCGCACGGCCGACTCCGCCTCGCCGGTCCAGGCGACGCCGATCGCCATTTCGCTCCTGGCCTTCGTCGTCGTCTACACCTTCGTTTTCGGCGCCGGCAGCTACTACATCCTCAAGCTGATCGGCAAGGGTCCGCAGATCGAAGAGGACCCTTACGGCTCGCACGGGATCCACACGCCGCCGATCGTCACCGAACTGGTTTCGGAAAAAGGAGGCCAGCGTGTTTAGCTTCGAACAGTTCCTGGACCTGCCGCTCATTTGGTTTTTGCTGATCGCGACCGCCATCTTTCTTTACATCCTGCTGGACGGCTTCGACCTCGGGGTGGGGATTCTCTTCCCCTTCGCACCCTCGGAGCGCTGCCGGGACCGGATGATGAACTCCATCGCCCCGTTCTGGGACGGGAACGAAACCTGGCTCGTGCTGGGCGGCGGCGGGCTGTTTGCGGCCTTCCCCCTGGCCTACTCGATTTTGATGCCGGCCCTCTACATTCCAGTCATCATCATGCTCCTGGGGCTCATCTTCCGGGGGGTGGCCTTCGAGTTCCGCTTCAAGGCCACCGACTGGACCCGCCGTATCTGGGACTACGCGTTTCACGCCGGCTCGCTGACGGCGGCCTTTATGCAGGGGGTGGTGATCGGGGCCGTCGTGCAGGGGGTGACGGTCGAGGGGCGCACCTTTGTCGGCGGCGCCTTCGACTGGCTCGACGCCTACAGCCTCATGACCGGCGTCGCGGTGGTCTTCGGCTATGCGCTGCTCGGCGCGACCTGGCTCGTCATGAAAACCGAGGACGAGACCCAGCAATGGGCGCGCAGGTGCGCCGCCTACGCACTGGGCTACGTGGGGCTTTTTCTCGCGATCGTCAGCATCAGCATGCCGGTGATGAACCCGGACATCCGCGCCCTGTGGTTCGGACTGCCCAACTTCTTCTTCCTCGCGCCGATCCCGACCGCGAGCCTCGTACTGATCCTCCTGATCTGGCGCGACCTCTACCGCGGGCGGGAGATCCGCCCGTTTCTGATGAGCGTCGGGATCTTCCTGACCGCCTACCTCGGCCTGGGCATCAGTCTATGGCCCTACGTGGTGCCATTCGAGGTCACCTTCCGCGAGGCCGCGGCGGCGCCCACCTCGCAGTCGCTCTTGCTGATCGGAACGGTGATCCTGCTGCCGCTCGTGCTGGCCTACACCGCGTACTGCTACTACCTGTTCCGCGGCAAAGCCTCGCATGAAAGCGCCTACTGAAGGCCGGCGGCAATGGGTCTGGTTTGCGGCGCTCTGGTGCGGCGGCCTTCTGGCGGCCGTGCTGCTCGCCCGCGGTGTGCGCTGGTTCATCACCGCCCTTTAGCGGAAGTCCGCCACCGCACCTTCTGCCCCTCGGCCGGGACGCACGGCATCCTCTCGCCCGAACCCGCCCCCTGACCGGTGGATCAGCCCCCTTCCCCGGTCGGGGGCGAACCGGTAGATTCTCTCACCGCTATCCCGGCACAGGCACTGTTTTTCACCCCCCCTTAACCCCCGCCTGCGGTTGCATTTTCAGCGGCCGGTGTTTATACTCGTTCGTATGACCGTACGCGACGAAAAAATACCCGACATCAAAGAGATCGAGAAGGAAGTCAGCGATCTGCTGGCGAAAAAATTCGGCAGCCACGTCAAGCTGATCTCCCCCATGATTCTGCCCCAGGAGGTCGTGGAGGCGAAGGGCAAGGAGCCTCCGCGGGAAAAGCGCCCGATCCAGTTCACCTTAAAGCCCGAGGATCTCATCGCCTACCTCGACCAGTACGTGGTGAAGCAGGATGAGGCCAAGGCGATCCTCGCCACCAAGATCTGCACCCACTTCAACCGCATCCGCCGCAGCCAGGAGGCCGGCGAGGCGATGGAAACCCTGGCCGGCTCCATCAAGAACAATGTCCTTATGATCGGCCCGACGGGCGTCGGCAAGACGTATATCATCAAGCTCATCGCCGGCCGGATCGGAGTGCCCTTCGTAAAGGGCGACGCCACCAAGTTCAGCGAGACCGGCTATGTCGGCGGCGACGTGGAGGACCTGGTGCGCGATCTGGTCCGGGAGGCCAACGACGACATCGAGCTCGCCCAGCACGGCATCATCTACATCGACGAGATCGACAAGATCGCCTCGGCGCGCAACCTAGTAGGAGCCGACGTCTCCCGCACCGGCGTGCAGCGCGCGCTGCTCAAGCCGATGGAGGAGACCGACGTCGACCTCAAGGTGCCCCACGACCCGATTGCGATGATGCAGGAGATCGAACGCTTCCGCAAGACCGGCACGCGCGACAAACAATCGGTCAACACGAAAAACGTGCTCTTCATCCTGAGCGGGGCCTTCACCGATCTGACGCCGATCATTCAGCGGCGGCTCACGCGCCAGGGCATCGGCTTCGGGGCCCGCATCATCAGCGCCGGCGAGCAGGCCGACCTCCTCCAACACGTCCGGGCCGAGGACCTGATCGAGTTCGGCTTTGAGACTGAATTCGTCGGACGCATGCCGGTCAAAGCGGTTTTCGAGCATCTGACCGAGGCGGATCTCTACCAGATTCTCAAGAACCCCAACAACCCCGTCATCCTCGGCAAGAAGCTCGACTTCGCCGCCTACGGCATCTCGGTCAAGTTCGCCGACGCCTTCCTGCGGCGCATGGCGAAGCTCGCCCACACCGAGGGCACCGGCGCACGCGGCTTGGTCAGCGTCATCGAAAAGGCCCTGCTCCGGTTCGAAAAAGCGCTCCCATCCTCGGCCGCCACCCATTTCCCGGTGACCGAGGAGGTGGCGACCCACCCCGAGTCCGTGCTGGCGACACTCCTCGCCATCCCCCCGGACCCGCAGGTCCGCGCGGCCTTCGAGCAGCTGGGGGACGAGGAACGCAGCGCCCTGCGGGACCACCTGCAGGCCAACCGCAAGCATCTGACCGAAAAATACGGCCTGTCGATGACCCCTGCGCGCATCGACATTGCGGCCGCCCATTACGTCCGCCACGTGACCGACACCGGCAGGGCGGTGCGGCAGATCAAAGCCTACTTCGACCTGATCAAGAACGCGGAGATCTTCTTCTTCAAGAACCACGACCTCAACATCGTACTCGAGGAGGAGGCGATCGACCTGATCATGGAGATGCTGGTGGAGTCGACGCTGGAGGTCAAGGGGGTGACCGCCATGCTGAACAGCCATTTCGAGCACGGGTTGAAGCTGGTGCGGGAGAAGACCGGACGCAGCCGCTTCTTCATCACACGCAGCGCCCTGTTGGACCCCGAGGGCTACGTGCGCGGGTTGATCGCCTCCCATCCAACCGGCCTGACGGCGGCACAGCCCTGACCGCGCCCCGGCGACAGAGATCCGGAACCTGGAATCGTGACCCCATGATCGGAATATCCAAGCTCTACTGCGGAACCGTCGAACCCTCCGACGCCCTGCGCTACGGGCGCCGCTCCTCGGAGCTGCCCTCCCACCTCCTGCAGTTTTCGGCGGACAAGAAGCCGGTCGTGGTCTGGAACGTCACCCGCCGCTGCAACCTGCGCTGCGTGCACTGCTACGCCCACGCCAAGGAGGAGGCCGAGGCCGGCGAGCTCAGCGCCGAGCAGGGCCGGGCACTGCTTGACGATCTTGCAGCCTTCGGGGTGCCGGTCGTGCTCTTCTCGGGCGGCGAGCCCCTGGCCCGGCGCGATCTGCCCGAGCTCGCCGCCTACGCCGTGGCGAAGGGCATGCGGGCGGTGATCTCCACCAACGGCACCCTGATCACCCCAGCCCTGGCCGGCACGCTGAAAGAGATCGGCCTTTCCTACGTCGGCATCAGCCTCGACGGGCTGGAGACGGTCAACGACCGTTTTCGGGGGGTGCCCGGCGCCTTCCGGGGGGCGCTCGAGGGGATCCGCAACAGCCAGGCGGCCGGCATCAAAGTCGGGCTGCGCTTCACCATCAACCGCTTCAACGTCCAGGAGATCCCCGGCATCTTCCGTCTGATCGAGGAGATGGGCATCCCGCGGGTCTGCTTTTACCATCTCGTCTATGCCGGCCGGGGCTCGGATCTCGTCCAGCAGGACCTGGACGCCGCGGAGACCCGCCGCACGCTCGACCTCATCATCGATGAGACCCGGCGGCTGCATGCCGCGGGCAAACCCACGGAGGTGCTGACGGTCGACAACCACGCCGACGGCCCCTACCTCTACCTGCGCCTGCTCCAGGAAAACCCCGAGCGGGCGCGGGAGGTGCTGGAGCTCTTGCAGTGGAACGAGGGCAACAGCTCCGGCCGCGGGATCGGCTGCGTGAGCTGGGACGGGCAGGTGCACGCGGACCAATTCTGGCGCCACCACAGCTTCGGCAACGTTACGCAGCGGCCCTTCTCGCAGATCTGGTCGGACACGAACGAGCCGCTGATGGGCCGGCTCAAAGAAAAGAAGCGCTACGTGAAAGGCCGCTGCGCCCAATGCCGCTGGCTGGACATCTGCGGCGGGAACTTCCGGGTGCGCGCAGAGGCCGTGAGCGGCGATCTCTGGGCGCCGGACCCGGCCTGCTACCTCACCGACGAGGAGATCGCCCTCACCCAGGCCCCGGAAGCCTGCCGTCCCGATTAGGACCGGCCCGATTCCCCTGGGGTGGAAACGGCCCAGTAGCGCGGATGGCTATTTCAATACTTCATGTGAATAAAATTTAATCATACCGATTCCGATACCGGCCCCGATGGGGCCGGTATCGGAATCGGTAGTGGAGTGGATCGTATGCTCTTTCCCGACTACCGCCCCCGGCGGCTGCGGCAATCCGAAGCGTTCCGGCGCATGGTGCGCGAGACGAGCCTGTCCGTCAACGACCTGATCCTGCCCCTTTTCGCGATCGGCGGCAAGAACGTCCGCCACCCCATCCCCTCCATGCCCGGCCACTTCCAGCTCTCCGTGGACGAGCTGGTCAAGACCTGCCGTGAGGCCTTCGAGCTCAGGATCCCGGCCGTGCTGCTCTTCGGCATCCCCGAGCGCAAGGACCCGCTCGGCACCCAGGCTTATGCCGCCGGCGGGATCGTCCAGCGCGCCGTCAAAGCCGTCAAGGACGCCCTGCCCGAGTTGGCGGTGATCACCGACGTCTGCCTGTGCCAGTACACCGACCACGGGCACTGCGGCTGCGTGGAGGGGGAGTGCATCGACAACGACGCCACCCTCGATCTGATCGCGCGCACGGCCCTGTCCCACGCCAAGGCCGGCGCCGACATGGTGGCCCCTTCCGACATGATGGACGGCCGGGTGGCGGAGATCCGGGAGGCGCTCGACGAAAACAACTTGAGCCACATCCCGATCATGGCCTACTCGGCCAAGTACTGTTCGGCCTACTACGGCCCGTTCCGCACCGCGGCCGACTCCGCCCCGAAGTTCGGGGACCGGCGCACCTACCAGATGGACCCGGCCAACGCGTTGGAGGCGATCCGCGAAGCCTCGATGGACGTCGAGGAGGGGGCGGATATCATCATGGTGAAGCCGGCCCTGGCCTATCTGGACGTCATCTGCCGCGTGCGCCAGGAGTTCGATCTGCCGGTGGCGGCCTACAACGTGAGCGGCGAATATGCCATGATCAAGGCCGCCGCGCAGATGGGGTGGCTGGACGAGGAGCGGG
>JBFYWX010000164.1:0-5800 GCA_041310825.1 Desulfobacteraceae bacterium
TCCTCGTGGCTCAGGCCGATCGACAGCAGCACGTGCGAGGCGCGCAGCGAACCGGTGGCGCAGGCCGAGCGGGTGGACACGCCGATGCCCTCGTCGTCCAGCATGAGCATGACGCTCTCACCCTCGACATACTTGATCGAGGCCGAGATCACATGCGGCAGACTGTGCTCCGGGTGGGTGTTGATGAGGATCTCGTCCAGCACGCCCGGCAGCTCGCGCAGGAATTTGTCCTTCAGCCCCTTCAGGTAGGCATAGCGCGTGTGGATGTCCCTTTGAGCGATGGCGGCGGCCGTGCCCATGCCGATGATGCCGATGAGATTTTCCGTGCCGGCGCGCTTGTTGTTTTCCTGCACCCCGCCGTCCAGGATCGGAAAAATCTTCACCCCGCGCCGCACGTACAGGCCGCCGACGCCCGTCGGGCCATAGAACGTGTTGGAGGCAAAGCTCACCAGGTCGGCCCCGAGCGCCTTGACGTCGAAAGGCACGATGCCGACCGAGTCCACGGCGTCGACGTGGAAGATGATCTTCTTCTCCCGGGCGATCCGGGCAATCTCCTCCACGGGCTGGAACGTCCCGGTCTCGTTGTTGCTGTGCATGACGGAGATCAGGATGGTGTCCTTCGTGACGGCCTCGGCCACGTCCTGCGGATTCACCCGGCCCTTGTCGTTGACCGACAGCGAGGTCACGGTGAAACCATCGGATTTGAGCCGGCGCAAACTGCGGATGACGGCGTTGTGCTCGATGTTGGTGGTAACGATGTGCCTGCCCTTGTCGGCATTGGCCATGGCCACGCCTTTAATGGCATGGTTGACGGACTCGGTGCCGCCGGAGGTGAAGACGACCTCTTTCGGATTGTCGGCATTGATCAGCCCAGCCACCTGCGCACGCGCCTTTTCCAGCGCGGCCGCGGCTTCCTCGCCGGCCTGGTGCTGGCTGGAGGGGTTGTGGTAGTCGTGCTGGATCGCTGCGATCATCGCCTGCTTGACTTCCGGCAGCAGCGGGTTGGACGAAATGTGATCCAAGTTGATGGTCTTCATACGCAAAGCCCCCTTCCCATTCCCCCGTCATCGACGTTTTTGAAACGCAACGCCGACATCGGCCCTCCTGCGGCAACCCCTCTTCGCGATGACGTCGTAAGAGGCCCAAGTTCAAGGCGCGCGAGTGCCCGCGGAGCGAGGCGTACTCCCTGTACGCCGCAGCGACCGCGGCACGAAGCGCAACGCCGAAATTGGGACTCTTACGAAGTCATCCGTGTTCTTCCTTGAGGTCGTGCTGGCAGGCCTCGCAGAAGGTCACCCCGTCATCGATCTCCACGTCGCAGTAAGGGCAGTAACACTTGTCGCCGTGGGAATGCTCGTGCTCGTCCTTGCGTTTGGGCTCCGCGCGCCTGATCCCGGCCTTGCGGTCCTCGTAGTCCCGGATGGCCATCTGCAATGCGTCGGCGCCGAGATTCGAGCAGTGCAGCTTGTTTTTCGGCAGCCCCTCGAGCGCTTCGGCCACGTCCTTGTTGGTGATCTTCTTGGCGTCGGCCAGGGGTTTGCCCTTGGCAATCTCGGTCAGCATGCTGGAGACCGCGATGGCCGAGCCGCAGCCGAAGGTCTGGAACTTGATGTCGTCGATGCGCTCGTCCTTGATTTTCAGGTAGATCGTCATCATGTCCCCGCAGAGGGGATTGCCCACCTCACCGACCCCGTCGGCGTCCTCGATCGTCCCCACGTTGCGGGGATTGCGGAAATGGTCCATCACGACCTTGTTGTACATCATCCCGGAAAACCCTCCCTCGTTATGGTTGGCATGAGAATAATCACGGCGCCGCCCGAGTAAAGAAAGCTTTTTACTCCTGTTGCGCCGCCGCTGCAACCCCGAGCTTGCCCGAGCGGCCGGGTTTGACACCCAAGCGGATGAAAAATAAGATAGTTCCCGATGAGCGCCGCCGCCTCACATCGCCGAATTTTCCGCATGGCCCTGCTCGGGGTGCTGGTGCTGCTGGCGGGCCTGTTCGCGACGCTGCTGATCCTAGCGCCGATCGAGATCCGCTCCGAGTGGGCGCTGCGGTTCATCGAGACCCGGGTGAGCGCCGCGGCCGGCGGCCGGTTCACCTGCGAGCGGGTCCTGCTCTCCTTTTGGCCCCGCATCGGGTTCACCGTTGAAGGTGTCGACCTGGAGCGGGACGATCTGAGCGCATCCGCCGATGCCCTCATCCTCGTCCCGCGCATCATGCCCCTGCTGCGGGGGTCGCTCCAGCCGGCCGCGGTCCAGGTCCATGCCCCCGATATCCGCATCGACCCATCTGTTTTCCCCCGGCGGACCACTGCCGCAGCGAACGACACCACCCGCCTCGCGGACCTGGCGGCGGCCGGACACCTGCTCGGCCGCTTGCCGCAAACCGACATCGAGCTCGTCGACGGCCGGCTGCATATCGCCATCCCCGGCGGGTTCGTGCTGGAGATCGCCGCCCTGCAGGCCGAGCTGCGGCCGGGGGGCGGGCGGTTGAAGGCCGCCCTGAGCTGCCGGTCGAACCTCTGGCAGCACCTCGAGCTCACGGCCGACCTGGCGACGACGCCCCTTGCGGGGTCCGTTGCGCTCGCGCTCTCGGATCTCGAGCCGGCGGCGCTCATGGCCGCGCTCTTCCCCGCCGGCCCGTTTCAGGTCGTGGACGGCCGAGTCAATCTGCGGCTCGAACTGGCGCCGGAGGGATGGGACCGAATCCAGGGCCGGCTCGCAGGGGAGATCCCGCACCTCACGATCCGCCACGAGAACGAGGAGACCCGGCTGAGCGTCGCCGCGCTGACAGCCGCGGTGGAGGCCGGGCCGGGGCGCCTGGCCGTGTCGATTCCGCAGCTGGATATCCGCCACCCGATGGCCGCGGCCTCCCTGAACCTGCTCTACGACGAGCGCGCGACCCTGCGGATTTCGATCGGCATCGAGGGGCACTCGGTCGATGTCGAGGCGGTGCGCCGGGCGGCCCGGGTGCTGCTCGCGACCAGCGAGGACGCCGGCGAGGTGTTCGACGTGCTGCGCGGCGGGTTCGTGCCCTGGATCAAGGTGGACCTCGCGGGGGAAACCCCGGCAGATCTGGATGAGCTGAAAAATATCGAGATCCGGGGCCGGCTGGAGCAGGGCCGGTTGTTCATCCCGGGCGTAAAACTCGATCTGGACGGGGTGGCCGGAGAGGTCCGGATCGCGGGGGGGATCCTGGAAGGAAGCCGCCTCGCCGCCCGCTTTCTGAAAACCCAGGGCGAAAACGGATCCCTGCGGCTGGGGCTGGCCGCGGCCGATCCCCTCCTCGAGCTCAGCATCCCGATGACGGCCGACCTCGAACCGCTGCCGGAAGTCCTCGCGCGGGTGGTCAAAGACGAAGAGTTCCTCGCGGAGCTCGCGCTCCTTGAACAGTTCTCCGGCCGCGCCCGGGGACGGCTCGACCTGACAGGAACCACCGCCGCAGTGAAAGTGCGGGTCGAGGCCGCCGAGCTCGACGTCCGGGCGCGGCACCGACGCATCGCGGCGCCCCTCGCCGTCACCGGCGGCCGGATGGTCTACGACGAGAGCGGAATCACGCTGGAGGAGGCCGATGTGCGCCTGGGGGGGTCGCACATCCCCCGGCTGCGCGCCCGCCTGGGCCTGGGCCCGGCGCCGGCCCTGCAGGCCTCGGCCCCGGCGGCGGAGATCGACCTCGCCGAGCTGCTGCGGCAGGTGGAGGCCCTTGGATTGCCGGACTGGCTGGGCTCCCTGGAGGGCCGGCTGCGCCTTCAGCCGTGGCAATTCTCCGGGGAGCTTGCCGCCCCGCAGAGTTGGGAGTTTCACGGCGCCGGGCAGGTGCAAAACCTCCAGCTGACCTCCGGGCTCCTGCCGGCGGCGGTGCGCCTCGCAGCGGCCTCCTGGACCTGCCGCGGGCGGCGCCTGAGCGTCGAAACCGGAGAGGCGTTCATGGGGGCCACGCACCTGCAGGCCCTCGCCGGGGATTTCGACTGGTCGGAAATCCCCCGCCTGGAAATTGCCAACGGCCTCATTTCGGTCGATGTCGCGGACCTGGTACGGCTGATCGACCCGCATCTCGACCTGCACGCGCACCTTGGACCGCTGGAGCCTCTGTCCGGCGAGCTCCTCCTGACGGGGCTGCAGGGCCGGCTGAGCTTCCCGGCGGCGGGCGCACGCGAGCTTGCGGTCAGCGCCACCCTCGAGCAGGGGGCAGTCCGGTCCGCCCACCTGCCGGCGGACATCGCGCTGCGGGCCGGTGAGCTGAGCCTGCAAGCGCACCGGCTCGACATCCGGCAGCTCGATGCGGCCCTGGCCGAGTCCGCTTTAAAGGGGGCCGAGCTGCGCATCGACTGGGGCCGGCAGGGCGATCTGCACTTCCTGGTCGACTCCCTGCGCATCGAATGCGGCGAAAGCTACCCCTGGCTCGCACGCCTGCCCGCCCTGGCCTGGCTGCAGCGGGACATCGCCGGTCTCGGAGGCACGGCGTCCCTCTCCGGCGTCCTGGTGGGCGGAAAAATTCACGCTCCGCACCGCTGGCGGATCCGGGGGGAGGCCACGCTCAACCATCTGGGTATCACCACGACCTTTTTGAAAGAACCGATCCGCATCCGCAACGGCCGGGTACAGGTGGAAAATGGCCCGGACCCCCCGGGCGAGGGGCTCAGCGTTCGAATCGAGGATTTTCAAGTGGCCGTGGGGTCCACCCGCGTCATGGCCTCGGGGGAGATCCGCCCGGCCGCCGAGGCGGTCGCGCTTGACCTCTCCCTGAGTGCCGAGTCCATCGTGTGGGATGAAATCAGCGCCCTGGCCGACCGCTTCGCCGAACGGGATTCCGGCAAGGGCCGGGAGGTCACGGGCCGGGTCGAGTTGCACGTGGATGAGCTCGCCCTGGCCGGCCACCAGTTTCAACCGGTGCTCGCGCGGGTCACTTTCGACCCCGGCCGCACGCGGGTGGAAGTCGAACGCGCCGGGCTGTGCGGCATCACGACGATCGGCCGCATCGATCTCGCCGGAGGCAAGATCGATGCCTACCTCGTCCCGGTGGCCGACAACACCCTGCTCGACCGGACGTTGGGCTGCCTCACCCGCGAGAAATCGCTTGCGACCGGGCAATTCAACATCGACGGGACGATTGAGGCCCAGGCCGTCCCGGCCGATTTGTTGAAAGCGATGACCGGCAGGCTTCAATTCATCTCCGACAACGGCCGCATCCTGCGCTCCACCCTGCTCGCCCGGGTCCTGAGCCTGCTCAACATCACCGAAATCTACCGGGGCAGGATGCCCGATTTGACCGGCCAAGGCCTGGAATACAAACGCACCCAGATAGCGGCCGAGCTCCTGAACGGCCGGCTCATCATCCACAGCTGGACCCTGGACGGCCCCAACCTCTGGCTGGGCGCCCGCGGCAGCGTCGATTTGAGCGCAGGGACCCTTGAGCTCTTCATCGTGGTCTCGCCCTTCACGACCTTCGACCGCATCATTCGGGCCGTGCCGCCGCTGGGGTACGTTCTCGGCGGGCGGCTGGTCGGCATCCCCATCCGGGCCAGCGGCCCCATCGCCGATCCCGAGGTGGTCCCCATGCACCCGGCCGCCGTGGGGCAGAGCGTGCTTGAGATGGTGGAGCGGGCGCTGCTGCTGCCCGTACACATCATTCAGCCCCTGATTCCGGGCGTCGAGGAGAGCGTCGAAGCCCGCGGCTCTACGGTGACCCGGGATTGAGGGGCCGAGGCCTCCTTGACTTTCGCCAGACAGGCCCCACCATTCCGGTACGACCGTTTCCCACTGGTTGCAAACGACCGAACCATCAAAGGGAGGAAACCAT
>JBFYWX010000165.1:0-3871 GCA_041310825.1 Desulfobacteraceae bacterium
AGCCGGTCGCGTTCGACCACGACTGCCGCGAAGGCATCTGCGGCTCGTGCGGCACCATGGTGAACGGCCGCGCCCACGGCCAGCTCAAGGGCACCTCCCTCTGCCAGCTGCACATGCGCCACTTCAAGGACGGCGACACCCTCGTGATCGAGCCCTTCCGTGCCCGGGCTTTCCCGGTCATCAAGGACCTGGTCGTCGACCGCAGCGCCTTCGACCGCATCATCCAGGCCGGCGGATTTATCTCGGTCAACACGGGCAGCGCACCGGCGGCCAATACCCTCCTGGTACCGCTCCACAACGCCGAGAAGGCCATGGATGCGGCCGCCTGCATCGGCTGCGGGGGCTGTGTCGCCGCCTGCCCCAACGCCTCGGCCATGCTGTTCGTGAGTGCCAAAATCTCCCAGTTCGCGCTCCTGCCCCAGGGAAAGCCCGAAGCCGCCCGGCGCGCCCTCGCCATGGTGCGGGCCATGGACGCATGCGGGTTCGGAAATTGCTCCAACCACCGGGAATGCGAAAACGCCTGCCCCAAGGAGATCGCCATCGTCAATATCGCCCGGCTGAACCGCGAGTACGTCAAGGCGAGTTTCGCTTCATCGGAGAGTTGATGGCTTTGTAAAAAGCCCAATTTCGGCGTTGCGCTTCATCCCGCTGTCGCTGCGGCGTACTGCACGTACGCCTCACTCCACGGGATTCGCACGCCTTGAACTTGGGCTTTTTACAAAGCCATCTTTTTTGACCCCTTGAATAACTTCTCAAGCGCCAGCTTGAGAACGTCCAGCATGCGGTCCACGAAGTGAAACTGGATTTCCTTCTGGACCTTTTTGGGGATGTCCTCCAGGTCCTTTTCGTTTTCCTTCGACATGATGATGGTCTTGATGCCGGCGCGGTGAGCAGCCAGTACTTTATCCTTGATTCCGCCCACCGGCAGCACCTGGCCCCGCAGGGTGATTTCGCCGGTCATGGCGAGGTCCTTGATGACGCGCCGCTTGGTCAAAAACGAGACGATGGCCGTGAGGATGGTGACGCCGGCCGAGGGCCCGTCCTTGGGGATGGCCCCGGCCGGGATGTGGATGTGGATGTCCTGGCTCTCGAAGGTCTCGTCGGACAACCCGAGCTTGGATGCGTTCGTGCGGATGAAGCTGAGCGCCGCCTGGGCGGACTCCTTCATGACGTCGCCGAGCTGGCCGGTCAGGATCAGGTGGTTCTTGCCCTTCATGCCGGTGGCTTCCACGAACAGGATGTCGCCTCCGAACTGGGTCCACGCCAATCCGGTCACCACCCCCGGGGTGGAGGTGCGCGCCTTGGTCTCGGCCGTGAAGCGCACGGGGCCTAAGTACTTCGGGATGTGCTGGATCTTGATGGATTCGGCGTCGGTCTCGCCCCCGGCGATTTTGCTCGCCACCCCGCGGCAGATGGTGCCGATCTCCCGCTCCAGGTTGCGCAGTCCCGCCTCCCGCGTGTAGCCCGAGATGATGTGTCGCAGGGCGCCGCGGGTGAAGGTGATATTCCCGGCGGTCAGCCCGTTGGCCTCGCGCTGCCGGCCGATCAGGTGTCGTTCGGCGATGTGGACCTTCTCGTCCTGCGTGTAGCCCAGCAGTTGCAGCACCTCCATGCGGTCCCGCAGCGCCGGCGGGATGGTGTCCAGGATGTTGGCCGTGGCGATGAACATCACTTTCGAAAGGTCGAAGGGCACGTCCAGGTAGTGGTCCTGGAAGGAGTTGTTCTGCTCCGGGTCCAGGACCTCCAGCAGGGCCGAGGAGGGGTCGCCGCGGAAATCGGCCCCGAGCTTGTCGATTTCGTCCAGCATGAACACGGGGTTGTTCGACTCTGCGCGCCGGATGCCCTGGATGACGCGCCCGGGCATGGCTCCGACGTAGGTGCGCCGGTGGCCGCGGATCTCGGCCTCGTCGCGCACGCCGCCGAGCGACATGCGGTAGAACTTGCGCCCCAGGGCGCGCGCAATCGATTGGCCCAGGGAGGTCTTGCCGGTGCCCGGGGGGCCGACAAAACACAGGATCGGACCCTTGGAGTCCGGCTTGAGCTTGCGCACGGCCAGGTACTCGATGATGCGCCGCTTGGGCTTTTCGAGGCCGAAGTGGTCGTCGTCGAGCACCCTGCGGGCTTTCTTGATGTCCAGGTTGTCCGCGGTGTTCTGGTGCCAGGGCAGGGCCGTCAACCAGTCGAGGAAGGTGGTCGCCACCGTGTACTCCGCCGAGGAGGGGTGCATGCGCGAAAGCCGCTCCAGCTCGCGCTCGGCCTCGCGGGCGGCCTCGGGCGGCAGGTTCTTCTCCTTGACCTTGGTGCGGTACTCATCGACCTCGACCGTGCCCTCGTCCTTGTCCCCGAGCTCGGTCTTGATGGCTTTGAGCTGCTCGCGCAGGTAGTATTCGCGCTGTTTCTTGTCCATGTCCCCCTTTACCTGGTCCTGGATTTTTTTGCCCAGATCGAGGATCTCGAGCTGCTTGTTGACGATGCGGGTGACCTCCTTCAGCCGCTCGCCGACCGGGAGGATCTCCAGCACCTTCTGCTTTTCCTCCGAGGTGGCGTTGAGCGAGGAGGTGATCATGTCCGCCAGGGTCCCCGGCTCCTTGATGGACTGGGCCATGTAGACGACCTCGGGCGGCAGGGTCGGGGAGTGCTGGACAATCCGCGCGAACAGGTTCACGATGTTGGCCATGAGGGCCTCGATTTCCGTGTCGCGCGAGGTGTCTTCGGTCAAATGTTCGACCGCGGCCTGCCAGAACGGCTTGCCTTCGGCCTGTGAGAGCTGCTTGATGCGAAAACGCCCCAGGCCCTGCACCAGCAGCTGCGTGCGGTTGTCGGGCGTCTTGGCCATTTTGAGGATCATGGCGCTGGTGCCGACCGCCGCGTAGTTGCCCGGTGTCGGCGGGCTGTCGGGTGTCTCCTCCGGTTTGGCGAACACCATGCCCACGATCCGGTCCCGCGACATGGTTTCGTCGACGAGCTGCACCGAGTCCGGGGCCATGACGAGCAGCGGGAACACCATCTTGGGAAACAGCACGCTGTCGGTGATCGGCAGGATGGGCAGGGTGTCGGGTATCGGGGTCGGGGGCGATTGCTCAGGCGGTTTTTCGTCCGTCATCCTTACCTCCAAATCTACGTTGCTCCCGGATGGGGATTCGGGCGTTTCCAGGACCGCGCCGGCCCCGGCTGACGCGGCCGGGCTGGCGCGAACATCCGGTGGACGCTTTCGTGGCGTTGTCGGCGTCTACTCGGTCGAAATCGGTACCTTGAAGGATTGGCCGACGGGCCGCTTGGCCAGGCGGATCTCCAGGAATCCATTCTTGGAGGCCGCCGTGACCTGCTCCGGGTCGATCGGGCTCGGCAAAAACAGGATGCGTTCAAAACGGCCATACTGGATCTCGGCCAGGCGGTAGGTCTGGTCCGGGCAGCACGCCGGCGCCAGCCGCTGGCCCTGGATCCGTACGGCCTTGGTGCTGATCTCGATTTCGAGATCCGCTCGCTGCACGCCGCCGATTTCGGCCAGGATCACGATGGTGTCCGACGTTTCGTACATGTCCATCGCCGGCCGCCAGGCGCGCTCGGACAGCATGAAGGAAGGCCCCCGGGACCCGAGCATATCCTCGATCGTTTTTTCGAACCGGTAGGTGATTTCGTCAAGGTCGTTTCCGAAGCGAATCTTGAAGAATTCCATGGTCAGTTCCTCGGTTGTTAAGGGTCATCTCCGTTACGGCGAAACCCTCAATGCTGCTATCACATCCGCATGCACAAGTAAATACGGACGGACGACTTCGTAAAACGTCCAATCTCGGCGTTGCGCTTCATCTCGCTGTCGCTGCGGCGTACTGTCAGTACGCCTCGCGCCACGAGACTCGCGCGCCTTGACCTT
>JBFYWX010000184.1:0-4830 GCA_041310825.1 Desulfobacteraceae bacterium
CCTACCAGAAGGATCTCGAGGATCCGAACCTCTACGATCTCACGGTGAACCTGGCCCACATGGACGTGGCCGAGGCCGGCCACATCATCATCACCACCCTGGAGCATCACAAGTTCACCCCCATGACCTATTCCCTCAAGTGCATGGATAACCTGGAGCTCTCGGGCCGGGTGAAGACCCTTCTGGTCGCGGAGTACCCGGATGTGGCGGTCAAGGCGCACGACGGGGCCGTCTATGTCTTCTCGACCGGCTTCAATCGCGGCAAGCAGAAAGCGGCGCTCGCCACCAAGCAGAAGCTGCTGGGCATAGAGGGCGTCAGCCACGTGGAGGTCTACGGGGACAAGAAGCTCTTTGACAGCATCACTTGCGGTCAGGTAAGGTAGTGCAACGCGGAATTCGGAGGACAGGAGGGCGTGATGATGAAGGCGGTCGATGTGTTGCTCTTGGACGATGAGCCTATCGTGGGGCAGCGGCTCAAAAGCGGGCTGGTCAAAATGGGCTGCGCGGTGGAGACGTTCGAAAACCCGCTGGAGGCCATGGCGCGAATCGCGCAAAAAAAGTTCGATATCGTCATCACCGACGTGATGATGGCGGAGGCGAGCGGGATTCAGGTTTTGGAGGCGGTCAAAAAACTCAACCCGGCGGTGAAAGTGATCATCATCACCGGCTATGCCACGGCCGAACTTGCCCGGGAGGCGATGGAGAAAGGGGCGTACGACATGATTGCCAAACCCTTTAAGCCGGCGGACCTGCGGGCACTGGTGGTCCGCGCCATGCAGGAGTTGGGGGTCCAGGTCGCCATGCCGACGGAGGAATAGCCTTCCCCCGCGCCCGATAGGCCCCGCGGCGTCCCCGTTCGGAGACGGCGTAATGAACCTCAGCCACTTTTTCCATCTGCCGGCAAGCAATCGGAACCCGGTAACCGGCGGCCCGGCCCTGACCGAACAGGAACGGGAGCTCTTGGAGCGTCCGGCCTTCAGCTTCCGGTTCCAGATCATCCTGGGGTTCCTGATCGTTTTTCTGCTGTCGGTGGCGATCATCATCGGTGCCATGGTGGCGGTCAACCACATTCAGCGGCGCATCATCACGTTTCAGACCTGGCAACGGTTTCTCTTCGACATCGAACAGGCTCGGCGCTGGGAGAAGAATTTTTTTCTCTACGGCACCAACCTTCAGGAGGCGTTGGACAGCTCCCACGAGGCGCAGAAAATTCTTAAGGAAAATCTGGAAGCGCTCGAGGCGATCTCCGGGCCGCGGGGCAAGGACGAGGTGGTGTTCCATCTATCCAAATACCACGCCCTGCTGCAAGACCTATACCAGTTGGCCCAAGCCGGCACCCTCTCCGTGCGGCTCAAGGATGAGCTGGAAGGCAACCTCCGGCACTACGGGGCGATGGTGGTCCAGGACGCCGCCGACGTGGCGGCGCGGGAGAACCAGATGGTGGTCAGCTGGCTCGATCTGATGCAGAAAGTGCCGACCTACTACCTGGTCTTCCATTTCATCCTCATGCTGTGGATGACCCGGTTTCTCTCCAACCGCTTCATGAAACCTCTCAACTACCTCGTCAAGCAGACCCAGCGCATCGCCACCGGCGATTTTTCCGACGTCAAACCGATCCGCAAATACCGCGACGAGTTCACCACGGTGGAGGTGGCGATCAACCGGATGCTGCGCGAGCTGGAGAGCCGCCAGAATTCCCTGATCGATTCCCACAAACTGCGGGCGGTGGGCATCCTGACGGCCGGCGTCGCCCACGAACTGAACAACCCGCTCAACAACATCATGCTGACGGCCCATGCTATCCTGGAGGAGCACAAGGAGCTCACTCCCGAGGAAACCGTGGCGATGGTCAAGGACATCGTCGCGGAGACCGACCGCTCCCGCGCCATCGTCCACAACCTGCTCGACTTCACGCGCGAGACCGAATCGGTCATGGAGCCCTTGCAGCTGGGCCGGCTGGTGGAAGAAACCGTCCGGCTGGCGCGCAATCAGGTGAAGGTCAAGCGGGCCATCCTCGAAGCGATCATCGCCCCGGATCTGCCGCAGATCCGGGGCGATCGGCAGCAGCTCAAGCAGGCCTTCCTGAACCTCATTTTAAACGCGCTGGATGCCATCGGCGAAGAAGGGATCATCCGGGTAACGGTGGCCCCGGCGGCTCCGGGCTTCCTGCATGTTCAGATTGAAGACAACGGCGGCGGGATCTCGGCCGATGCGCTCACCCATATCTTCGACCCGTTTTACACGACCAAGCCCGTGGGCAAGGGCACCGGCCTCGGGCTGTCGGTTGTTCACGGCGTCGTGAGCAAACACGGCGGGCGGATCTCCCTTGAGAGCATGCCCGGCCGCACCGTGTTCACTGTGACGCTGCCCTGCACCCCGGCCGAGGCAGTCCCCTCCCATCCCGCCGGGCGGGAAATGGACCATCGCGCGTGAGGGACGCTTCCACAGTCAACCCGCTGCGGCTGGCGGTCATCGATGACGAGCCCCTGGCGCTCAAGCAGCTTCGCCGGATCCTCAGCCGCCGGGGCTACGCGGTGGCGGTTTTTGAGGACCCGGTGGCCGCATTGAAACACATCGATCAGTCCCCTGTCGATATCGTGTTGACCGATCTGCGCATGCCGCGGCTGGGCGGTATGGAGATCCTGAGACACGTCAAGGCGCGGCAGCCTCAGGCGGAGGTGATCATTTTTACCGGCTATGCCTCGCTCGACGATGCCATCGCGGCCGTGAAACAGGGTGCCTTTTATTACATCGAGAAACCGATATCCCCCGATCAGCTTCTGAGCGTCGTCCAGCGCGCCGCCGATAAGATAAGGCTTCAGGTGGTCAACGCGCGGCTCAAGGAAGAGCTCTCGAAAAAAGAACCCGCCCGCGACATCCTGGGCATCAGCACACCGATTCGTGAGCTGGTGAAGGTCATCACCAAGGTCGCACGCATCGACTGCAATGTGCTGATTCAGGGAGAGAGCGGCACGGGTAAGGAGCTGGTGGCCCGCGCCATTCACCTCGGCAGCGAGCGCCGCGAGCACCCGTTCGTAGGGTTCAACTGCGGGGGGTTTGCCGAGGAACTGGTGGCGAGCGAACTCTTCGGCCATGAGAAGGGGGCGTTTACGGGGGCCCACAGCCTCAAGCCTGGTTTGTTTGAACAAGCCAACGGGGGTTCGGTTTTTTTGGACGAAGTTGGGGAAATGGCGCTCTCCACCCAGGTCAAGCTCCTGAGGTTGATTCAAGAGCGAAAAGTACTGCGAGTCGGCGGTTCCAAACCGGTTCAACTGGATTTCCGATTGATTTCGGCGACCAACAAAGACCTGGAGCACGAGGTCAGTGCCGGGCGTTTTCGCGAGGACCTCTTTTTCCGCCTGAAGGTGGTGGTGATCCGGACGCCCCCCTTGCGTGAGCGCCGGGAAGACATTCCTGTTTTCTTGGACTATTTCTTGAACCTTTATAACTTGCGGTACAACAAGGGGGTCAAGGGGTTCAGCCGTGAGGCCCAGGAGCTCCTCTGGTCCTATCCCTTTCCCGGTAATGTGCGGGAGCTCGAGCACATTGTCTGCAGCGCGGTGGCGCTCAGCGAAACGGATAGTATCGAGCTCGCCGATTTGCCGGAAGACCTGCAGGTGCTCGAGGTCGATGCGGTGTCGTGCAACGAACTGAGCACGTTAGAACAGACCGAGAAGGCCCACATCGTCCGTGTTCTGGAGGCCACCAACTACAGCAAGATCCGGGCAGCGGACATCCTGGGGATTCCCAGAACCACCCTGTGGCGTAAAATCCGAAAATACGGCATCGAGGAGATCCGCTGAAAAAAACCGACGACTCCGAAAGCCTTTGCGAGAGGCTCGATACATCCAGGAGGAAACGGTTTTTTCCGATTGACAGGATCTTCCTTTTATGTCATTTAACCCGAGCTCTTTAACCCCGTCACCGTTTTTTCGCAGGCCGACGCCCTGTCCCCTCCGGTGATCAGGGCGGTGGATTGATCCTTATGCGTGGGACCAATTCGGTGCGAGAGCCACCCGATTTCTTCTTTGTCCGCGACAACCGCTGGCGCCGTTACCGCGGCAAGGTCACCCAGGCCGTCCTGCTCATGGCGGTTTGGCTGATCCTCAGCGGGATGTACGATTTTGTGCACATCCTCTACGGCGTCATCTCCGTCGCCTTCGTCGTCTGGCTGAACGACCGACTGTCCATGCTTCCCCTGGCGGGGGAGCGCTGCGGTGAGAGGCGGATCATCCTCTCGCGGCTCCTGCTGTATATCCCCTGGCTTCTGTGGCAGATCGCCCTCTCGGGCATCTATGTGGCCGGGGTGGTGCTCAAACCCCATCCGCGTCTTGCGCCGACGATCGTGCGCTTCACCTCACGTCAGCCGGGCACCGTGGCCCGGGTCATCCTGGGCAACTCCATCACCCTCACCCCCGGCACCATCACGCTGTCCATCGACGGGGACCTCTTCACCGTGCACGCCTTGACCGCCGATACGGCGGCGGGGCTCGTCTCCGGGGACATGGAAAGCCGCGTGGGCCGGCTCTACTGCGAGGGGCTGTCGCCGGAGGACGCCTGCTGCGATGTGTACATGCTCAAAACAAGGGGGGAGCGATAGGTGGAGCCCGTATTCCTTTCTATGATCCTGCTCCTGGGCGTCGTGCTGCTCCTCCCCTTCTACCGCGTCTATAAAGGACCGACCATCTTCGACCGGCTGCTGGGCGCCGCCGCCATCGGCACCAAGACGATCACCCTCGTGCTCTTGTTCGGACTCATTTACGGCCGGCTGGACATGTTCGTCGACATTTCGCTCGGCTACGCCATCCTCAACTTTGTGGGCGTCATCGC
>JBFYWX010000187.1:0-2779 GCA_041310825.1 Desulfobacteraceae bacterium
TGCACGGTGTCGAGGTAGCAGAAAGCGTCGGCCTTCAGCATCTTGTGGAAATATCCCAGCCAGGGCAGGTACTGGGGCTGATGGATGGCGACGATCATTGCCGGGCGGGCTCAGGCCTCCAAGGTTTCCCTCACTGTTTAAAAGATGCTATCATAAAATTGAATGCCGCGCAAACCGGCAACGGTTCAAACCCGAACATTACTATTTGAAAATTTTGACTAAATTGAAAATCCTGCGCGCTATCCACCGGGCGGTCTTTCCGGCCGGTGAACTTCTCCTGGGGATGGGGATCGCCCAGCTCCTCGCCACCCTACAGGTCTATCTATCCAACCTGCGCCTGCTCTCCGAAATGGCGGCCGTCGCCGCGGCGGGGTTCCAGCCGGTGCCCAACCACCAGGTGCTGCCGCTTCTGCCCTCGATCGGCACCGCCTTCGGGGGCGGGCTTTTTTTCACCTTAACCGCCGGTGCCGCGCTTGCGCTCCTGGCGGCGGCTGCGGGAGCGCTGGCCGCAGGCGGCTCCATTCGCCGCGGTCCCGCCCTGGCCGCGGCGGCCATCCTCTGGGCCGCGCTTCTCCTGCACCTGAACGGCGACGGGTTCAACCTCTGGGCGAGCCTTTATGCCGTTCTCATCCCCCCGCCCGTCTTCGCCCTGGCCTGGAGCGGGCTTCTCCGGAGAAGATCGGACGGGAGGATGCTGCTCTTCACCCGGGTGCTGCCCGTCGGGATCCTGGCACTCGGCTGGTTCACGCAGTACGACGCCCATCTTTTCGCCGACGTCCGCGACCATGTGCTCATGTCGAACTCCGCGGGGGAGCGTGTCAGCTCGTTTTACTACCGCTACACCCTTTTTCCGGCCGAAGCGTTCAAGTCGCGCGCCCAGCGGCAGCTCAACCCGGTGCGCATCGCACCCGGCGGCGATGAGGGCCGGCGGCTCGCGGTGGCCCAGACGCTGATCCGAAATGATTGGCTGCCGGTCGCATCCGCCGCCGAGCTTACGATCGCGATCGAGGCGGCCGAAGACCGCCTGGTGTTCCGCGAGAACGGGGGTGTGCGGGTTGAAAGCTCGCTCGCGGGTTTCCTGGCCGACCCCCTTGGGGTCCTGACCGGGGTTTCGCAGACCTCCGACCACTGGGCGCCCTTCCGGGCCTTCACTTTTTACAGCGTATTGCTGGCCTTTCCGGTCGCACTTTATTTCGTGGTGTTCGGCCTCCTGCGGCTGGCGGCAGGCCTCGTGTGGGCCCCCGGCCACGCGGATGCGGCCGCGGCCGTGCTCTGTCTCGTGCTGGGCCTTGGGGTCCTGGCGTGGTTTGCGGCGGGCCGCGAGCCCCCGCCGCCGCCCTCTGAGCTGGCCACCGCCGTCAGCTCCGAGAGCTGGCAGCGGCAGGCCGCCGGGCTCAGAGCCGCCCGCGCGGCCGGAACCGACCTCTGCGCCCTGCCCGGCTGGCCGGCGCTCGCCGCCTCGGCCCACCCGCAGATCCGCTACTGGTTCGCGCGCGCCCTGGCCGTGAGCCGCTGCCCTGAAGCCTCCGAGCTCCTGGACCGTCTGATGCACGACCCGCACCTCAACGTGCGCACCATGGCGCTCGAATCCCTGGCCGCGCGCAACGAAACGGACGCGGTCGATCGGATCCGCACCTTCCTCAATGCTTCCCATGACTGGTACGAACAGCTTTACGCCTACCGCGCACTGAGGGCACTGGGATGGACGCAGACCGGCGTGCCCTGAGAGCGTGGAGCGTCGCGACGATCGCGATCCTCGCGATCGAGGCCCTCGCCGCCTTGACGCTCGCCCGGTCGGGAATCCCGGCCCTGGCGGTCATCGGCCTGGCGCGCGCGGCCGACATCGGCCTGATCGCGCTCTGCCTGCGCCTTTTCGGGCTGGACCGGCAGGAGATCGCCCTGGGGCGCGGGGGGCTTCTCCCCGGCCTCTGCAAGGGCCTTCTCTGGTCGGCGGCCTTCGGGGCCGCCGCCGCAACGGGGTTCGCGATCGCCGCTCTTCTCGGCCTCGATCCCCTGCGGCTGGTCCGATCTCCGGCGAGTGGTCTGCATACGAATGAGACAGCGCTGTTTTTTGCGGTCGGCGGCTTCATCGGCCCGATTGCGGAGGAAATCTATTTCCGCGGCCTCCTCTACCGGGTCCTGCGTCCCTGGGGAGCGCCCGCCGCCATCCTGGGAACCACGGTCCTTTTCACCCTGCTCCATCCCGGAGCCGGCCCCGTCCCGATCACCCAGATTGCGGGCGGGATCCTCTTCGCCGCGGCGGTGGAAAAGGAAAAAAACCTCCTGGTCCCCATCACGATCCACGTGCTCGGAAACCTGGCGATTTTTACTTTGGCCTACCTCACCTGAGGCGCCTGAATCCCTCTTCCAATCCCCCACCCCCTCCCACAAGGGGAGGGGAAAGCTGGCTGCGGGCTTTAAACGACGGAGTCTGATTTCATTCGCGAAACTCTGCTTACTGCACCCGTTTTCCGATCCCCCTGCATAGCCCCTCTCACCGGATTGCACAGCCGGCAATTACCGGTGCAACCGCTCATTATTTTTGGCATTTTTTGAAACAATGGGTCAGCGGTCCTCCACCGCCCGCATGGCAGTGCGCTGGCATGCCTGTTGCTGAATCTACTTGAAAATCCCCCTGACCCCCTTTTTCAAAGGGGGAAAAGGGAGGAGAAATAGGGGCGGAGAGGGGATTTCAAAATTCGGGGGTCGAGGGGGTCCTATGCAGCACCGCAGCCAGATCTTCAGCCTAATAGCCATTTTGCTGATCGCCGGCGCCTTG
>JBFYWX010000194.1:0-3095 GCA_041310825.1 Desulfobacteraceae bacterium
ACATTCATTCCATAGAGAAGACTCCCGTCGAGGGGCGTTTCGCCGTTGAAACGGACGGGTGGCTGCGGGTCGTGGAGACCCGCTTTCCATCCTATGGCGCGGGGCTGCCCCTGCAGGTGACAGGCAAGAGCGCCGACGGAAAATGGATGGTGGCGGCGGGAGGGGGAGAGCGGCTGCCCCACTTCAGCTTTTATATTTCACCGATCAATCTGGCGTGTCTGCGCTTCGGGGATAGCACGCTCAATCTGAACAACCTGATCGAATCGGGGGACGTTGTCACTGTTGCCGTACGCGGATACCCCTATCTCCTGATGCGCTTGGGATACAACTGAGGGGCGGGATGGAGCATGGAAGAACTGATCGTTCGCGACGAAGCGTTGGTGAAAAAAGCCGAAGAGATGATTGAAAAGCAGGAATTCGGGGGGCGGCGGCTTTCCGGGATCCCCTTCAAGGTCACTTTCCTGATCGCCATCGCATTTTCCTGTTTCCAACTTTACACCGCCTTTTTCGGTGTGTTGACCGCTACCCTCCAGCGTTCCGTGCACCTGGCATTCGCCATCACCCTGTGCTTTCTTTTTTACCCGCTGTCGAAGAGGTCAAAACGCAAGACCATCCCGTTTTTCGACTTCCTACTGGCGGCCGTGGCGGGAGGGGTCGTCATCTACGTAACGATATTTTATGAACAGTTGGTCCAACGGATCGGCGACCCGACCTCCGTGGACCTCGCGATGGGAATCCTGACCATCGCCCTGATCCTGGAAGCCTCGCGCCGGGCCGTGGGGCTGCCCTTGGTGATCATCACCGGCATTTTCATCCTGTACGGCCTGTTCGGCCCCTACATGCCGAATGTCCTAGCCCACCGCGGCTACTCGTTCCGCCGCATCGTCGACCACCTCTACCTGACCGGCGAGGGCATCTTCGGGATTCCGCTGTGGGTCTCCTCCACCTTCGTGTTTGCCTTCGTGCTCTTCGGGGCTATTTTTGAAAGGACCGGCGCCGGGGAGTATCTCATGAAGCTGGCCATGTCCCTCGTGGGGCACACCAAAGGCGGACCGGCGAAGGTCTCGGTGGTGGCGAGCGCCTTCATGGGCACCATCTCCGGCAGCGGTATCGCCAACACGGCTACCATCGGAACACTCACCATTCCCCTCATGAAAAAGGTGGGGTTCAAGCCCGAACTCGCCGGCGGCATCGACACGGCCGCCGGCGGCAACGGCCAGATCATGCCGCCGGTCATGGGGGCGGCCGCCTTTGTCATGGCCGAGTTTTTGGGCATCCCCTATCTGGATGTCTGCGTCGCCGCCGCACTGCCGGCGGTGATCGACCAACTGGCGCTGCTGGGCGCCGTGCATCTGCTTTCCGTTAAATACGGCTTCAAGGGGATACCGCGGGCGCAGCTGCCCAAGTTTTTCCCCACGCTCGCGAGCGGGCTGCACTTTCTCGTGCCCGTTTTCGTGCTCCTTTATGCGCTGGTAATCCAGCGGCTGACCCCGCTCACGTCGGCGGCCATGGCGATCGGAGCCGCCGCAACCATCTTCATCATCCGGGGAGCGATGATCAGCATGGGCTGGATCCGGCTGGAGAAGGCGGTTGCGGGGCCTGCTGCCCCGGCGCAGTCCTGGGAGCCGCTCAAGGACAGCCTGAGCAAGATGATCGATGCCATGTTCAACGCGGCCAAGTCCATGTCGGCCATCGGTGTGACCTGCGCCTGCGCCGGCATGGTGGTGGGCATGGTGAGCCTGACGGGTGCCGGGCTCAACATGACCAACATGCTCGTGGAGCTGTCGTTCGGCAACGTGTATCTCGCCATGTTCCTCACGATGGTGGCCTGCCTGATCCTGGGCATGGGGGTCCCCACGACCCCCAACTACGTCATCATGGCGACCATCATGGCGCCGGCCCTCATCGCCATGCGACCGGAAACGCCCCTGATCGCCGCGCATCTCTTTGTTTTTTATTTCGGCATCCTGGCGGACGGGACCCCGCCGGTGTGCCTGGCGGCGTATGCGGCGGCCGGCATCGCCGGGGCCGACCCCTTCAAGACCGGCATCGAGTCCTTCAAGCTCGACATGCGCACCTTCCTGCTGCCCTACATGTTCATCACGGCACCGCAAATGCTCCTGATCGGGCTTGCTCCCGGCATCTTCGGCGTTTTCGAGGCGGTCTGGATTTTCATCACCGCCTCCCTCGGCATGTACGCCCTGGCGGCCGGCATGCAGGGTTTTTTCATTGACGACGACACCTGGTACGAGCGGATCATTCTCATCGCCGTCGCCATCGGCCTGGTGTGGCCCGAGATCATCAGCGACGTCCTGGGCCTGGCCGGCCTTGCTTTTGTCTATTATCTACAAAAGAAGAGAATCGGCCTGAAGGCGGTCGTCGCCGCGTGAGCTCCGCAGCCGGCGATACGTGAAATGATCAGGGGACATGCCACTTCAGAGATGACGCACGCTGAGCTCGACCGCCACCGGCGGGTCGCCGTATCGGAGCTTGGCCGGACCGGCCTGCACGTCAGCCAGGCGGGGTTCGGGGGCTATCGCATCAGTGCCGGGATCGCCGAACACGCCGCTGCCCTGCAGCACGCCCTGGTGTCCGGCATCGACCTCATCGACACGAGCGCCAACTACGCCGACGGGGGCTCCGAGGAGCTCGTCGGGCAGGTGCTCGCTCACATGGTCGATTCCGGAGAGCTGCGGCGGGATACCGTGGTGGTGGTTTCCAAGGCGGGCTATCTTCAAGGGAAAAACTTCACGCTCAGTCAGGAGCGCAAACGCCTGGGCCGGCCCTTTCCGGAACTGGTGCCGTACGCCGACGGCCTCGAGCACTGCATCCACCCCGAGTTCCTCGAGGACCAGCTGACGCGGACGCTCGAACGCCTGGGACTCGAGACCATCGACGTCTATCTGCTGCACAACCCCGAGTACTACCTGGGATGGGCGGCCCATAACGGTATGGACCCATCCGCGGCGCAGATCGAATACGACCGGCGCATCGCAAACGCCTTCCGCCATCTCGAAACAGAGGTCGCCCGGGGCCGCATCCGCTGGTACGGCATCAGCTCCAACACCTTCCCGGCACCGGCCTCCGATCCCCAG
>JBFYWX010000205.1:0-6682 GCA_041310825.1 Desulfobacteraceae bacterium
AAGCCCAAGATCAAGGCGCGCGAATTCTGCGTCGCGAGGCGTACTTGCAGTACGCCGCAGCGACCGCGGAATGGAGCGCAACGCAGAGATTGGGTTTTTTACGAAGTCGTCAAGATTTCGTTTGGCATGCGAAAGGAGGTCACATGGGAAAGTTGGCGAAAGAATGGGGCGTTGCCGGTCTGGTGCTCCTGCTGGTGGCGGCCAGCGCGGCGGCCGATGAGGTGCACCTTAAAAACGGAAACCGCCTGTCGGGCACGATCATCAGCCTGAGCGAGGGGAAACTGGTGCTGGAGACCGATTTCGCCGGACGGCTCTCGATCGACTGGGGCCAGGTCGAACGGATTCAGGCGGAGAGTGCGATCGAGGTGGTTCTGGCCGACGGCACGAGCGTGAAAGGCACGGCCGCCCCGGATGCGGCGTCGGGCCGCCTGGAGCTCTGGTTGACATCCACTACGGCCGCACCGCTCGACCTCACCCAGGTGACGGCGATCAACCCGCCGGTCGAACCGGCGGTGCGATTCAACGGCCGCATCAACGTGGGCCTCAACAAGGCCAGCGGCAACACGGACACGGAAACCGCCAACGTGGGTGCGGAGCTGATCGCCCGCAGCCTGAACCACCGGGTAAGCACGGGCGCCGCCTACAACCGGGCTTTCAAGGACAACCGCAAGACCGAGGAAAACATTATAGGGCGGCTGAAGCACGACTACTTTCTGACGCCGAAGCTCTACTGGTACACCAGCGGTCTCGCCGAAAAAGACGAGTTCAAGGACATCAGCCTGCGGGCGACGATCGGCCCGGGCCTGGGCTATCAGTTCTTCGAGGAAGAGCTGATGAACCTCGCGGTCGAGGCCGGCCCGAGCTATGTCTACACGAACTTCGATAGCGGTGGCAGCGAGGATTCGGTATCCGGCCGCTGGGCAGTCCGGTTCGACCGCTTTTTCTTTGAAAAGCTCTGCCAGTATTATTTCACGAACGAGGGCTTTGTCAGCGCTTCCGATACGAGCGACGTGTTCATGTTCACCCGCACCGGCCTGCGCTTCCCCATCCGGGACAGCTTCTCGTTGAACGCGGGCTTCGAGTGGGACTGGGACAACCAGCCGGCCGAGGATACCGATAAATCCGACTACCGCTACATCCTCTCGCTCGGCTACGGGTTTTGAGGCTCAGTGGCCGGGGTCGTTTTGCTCGGGGAAGATTTTCCCCGGGTTGAGGATCCCGTGCGGGTCGAAGAGCGCCTTGATCCGCCGCATCCAGGCCAGGCTCCCCCCGTGCTGGACGTTCATGTACTTGCGCTTGCCCATCCCCACCCCGTGCTCGCCGGTAGCGGTGCCGCCGAGGGCGATCGCTTTGAGCACCAGTCGCTCGGAGACTGCCTGCACCAGGGCCCACTCGGCGGGATCATCCTTGCGGCCGGCGATGTTGAGGTGCACGTTCCCGTTGCCGGCGTGGCTCAGGGTGTAGGCGATGAGGCGGTGGGCCGCAACCTCGGCCTGCATGGCGTCCAAGAGCTCGGCGTAGGCGGTGATGGGCACCGCCACGTCCATGATCAGGATCCGGTGCTCCGGGTGGTTGTGCTGGATCATCTCGCCCAGGGCGTGACGCGCCTTGAAGATCCGGTCGCGCTCGGCGCGGCCGAGCCCCGGCCGGAATCCCTGGCAGCCTCCCCCTTCGCAGATCTCCCGCGCGGCCTCCAGGACCTCGGCCAGCTGGCTCGTCGTCGGCCCGTGAAACTCGATGAAGAGGGTCGGCGCCGGATCGAGCCCGAGCTGCTCCTCCTTGTTCATGAGAGCGATGCACTCCGGTCCCAGAAGCTCGAGGGCCGCCGGGTTCAGCCCCGAGCGCTTGAGGTCGTAGACCGCCCGGGCCGCCGCCGGCACCGAGGGGAAGGTCGCCACGGCGGCCGAATACTCCACCGGAAACCCCGTAAGCCGCAGGGTCGCCTCGACCACGATCCCAAGTGTGCCCTCCGAGCCGACGAAGAGGTTGATCAGGCTGTAGCCCGAGGAGCTTTTGCTGGCCCGGGTGCCGAGCTCGATCAGCTCCCCGCTCGTCAGGGCCACCACCAGGCGCATGACGTAGTCCCGGGTCGAGCCGTAGAGCACGGTGCGGGTGCCGCTCGCGTTGTTGGCGATCATGCCGCCCAAGGTCGCCCGCGCGCCCGGGTCCGGCGGGAAGAAGAGCCCGGTGTGCCTCAGCTTTTCGTTCAAATCCTGGTAGACGACCCCGGGCTCCACGTCCGCCTGGAAATCCTCCTCGCGGATGGCGAGGATCCGGTTCATGCGGCTGAAGTCGAGTACGATCCCCCGGCAGACCGGAATGGGGTTGCCTTCGAGGCTCGAGCCGGCCCCCCAGCCCGTGATCGGGATGCGCCGGGCGTTGGCGTATTTCAGGATGGCCGCCACCTCGGCTGCGCTCTCGGGCCAGAGCACCGCCTCGGGCCGGCAGGCGGGGTGGGCCGACTGGTCCCGGGCGTGAAGGTCGAGGATGGACTCCCCGGTGGAAAGCCGGTCGGCCGCCACGAGCGCGGCAAGCGCTTTTAAGTCTGAATCGGCCATGGAATTTAAATCCAAGAAAACCTCCTTCGCACGTCCTGCGGAACATCGCTTGGGTTGCCGGGGCGTTTATGCGCCGCAGAAAGGTGAGCTGCGTTAAAATAGTTGTCTTGACAACAAAAACAATATCTTCTAATCAACAAAAAAATCTTGCAGGAGGTGCTCAAAATGAAGCCGTCTCGATGTGTCACACTCATCCTCGCCCTCGTCTTCCTGGCAGCGTCCGCGGCCGGCGTCCCCGCCGCCGACTTCCCCTCCAAGCCCGTCACCCTGATCGTCCCCTATCCCGCCGGCGGCTCCACCGACGTGGTCATACGGCCCCTGGCGGAAGCGGCCGGGAGGATCCTCGGCCATCCGGTGCTGGTGGAGAACAAGGGCGGGGGCGGCGGGGCCGTGGGAACGGGCTCCATCGTCGGCAAGGACCCCGACGGATACCTGCTCTCGGTGGTCGTTACAAGCCTGCACCGGGCCGCTCACATCAACAAGCTCTCCTTCGACACGGTGGCCGACCTAACCCCCATCATCCGCGTCGGCGGCTACCTTTACGGGATTCTGGTACGCCCCGATTCCAAGATCAAGACCCTACCGGATCTGATCGCCCATGCCAAGGCCAAGCCGGGCGAGGCGGCCTACATGGCCTCCGGCATCGGCACGGGCGGCCACATCGCCGCCGAAGAGATGGCCTACAATGCCGGGGTGAAATTCAATCACCTGCCCTCCAAAGGCGACCAAGAGTCTTCCGCCGGACTCCTGGGCGGGCACGTGGACTTCATCTCGACCACCTCGGGCTGGATCCCGCTCGTGGACGCCGGCCAGTTGAAGCTGCTGGCCACCTACGGCGATACCCGCGTAAAGAAATACCCGGATGTTCCCACCGTCAAGGAGGCGGGTTTCAAAGTGGTTCACAACTCGCCGATCGGCATCGTGGGGCCAAAAGGCCTGCCGGCCGACCGCGTCAAGATCCTGCACGATGCCTTCCACAAAGCCCTGAGCGACCCGGCGTTCCTGAACGCGATGGGCCGCTACGAAATGCCGGTGTTATACCAGAACACGGCGGAGTTCGCTAAATTCTGGGCCGAGGCCTATACGGAGGCCGGCATCCAGGTTCAAAACTTCATCAAGAAGTAGATGAAAAAAACCTATATCGTCGCCTATGCGATCTCACTGCTCTTCGCCGGTGCGGTCCTGATCGAGTCCTGGCGGCTGGGGTTCGGCGGGTTTGCCCGTCCGGGTCCGGGCTTTGTGCCATTCCTGGCCGCCGCCGCACTTGCGGTCTTGGGCTTGATCGCCCTGGTGCAGGTCTTGCTGGCAGGGCCGGGGGAGGGGTCCGGCAAAGGGTTTCGGGGCGCCGACCTGATTAAAATCTTCGTGGCCATTCTGTTTTTGTTCATCGGTGTTCTGCTCTGGGACGTGATCGGATTCCTGCCGGCAACCTTTCTGCTTCTGCTTTTTCTGTTCCGCTGCGTGGAGCCGCTGGGGTGGCGCCGGGTGGTCATCGCCTCGGCGCTGACCCTGGCGTTCACGCACGTTCTGTTTGTGGTCCTTCTGGGAGTGCGGTTGCCGCAGGGGCGGGTATGGACCTATTTTCTCAGCTGATCCAGGGCTTCGCGGTCGCGATCCAGCCCATCAACCTCTTCTACTGCCTCCTGGGCTGCCTGATCGGGACCCTGGTCGGTGTCCTGCCTGGGCTGGGGCCGACGGCGGCCATGTCGCTTCTGCTCCCGGCCACGTTTCACGCCCCCCCGGTGACCGCCATCATCATGCTGGCCGGCATTTACTACGGCGCCATGTACGGGGGCTCGACCACCTCGATCCTGGTCAACATCCCCGGGGAGGCCGCCTCGGTCATGACCTGCCTGGACGGCTACCAGATGGCCCGCCAGGGCAAGGCCGGGCGCGCTCTGGGAATCTGTGCCTTCGGCTCGTTCATTGCCGGCACGCTGGGGTTGATCGGGCTGACCGTGGTGGCGCCACCGCTGGCCGAATTCGCGCTGAAATTCGGCCCGCCGGAGTACTTCGCGCTGATGTGCATGGGGCTCGTGGTGTTGAGTTTCTTGACCTCCACCTCCATGATCCGCTCATTGATGATGGCCTTCCTCGGGATCATTCTGGGCACGGTGGGCATCGACACAGTCTCCGGGTCGGCCCGGTTCACCTTCGGCGTCACCGAGCTATTGGACGGAATCGGCCTGGTTCCCCTGGTGATGGGGCTGTTCGGGATATCGGAGATCCTGGTCAACCTCGAGCAGGGCACGCAGCGCGAAATCTTCAAGACCAAGGTCAAGGGCCTGCTGCCGACCCTGGCCGACTGGGCCCAAGCCAAGTGGGCCCTGCTGCGCGGGACCGTGATCGGCTTCTGGCTGGGGATTCTGCCCGGGGGCGGAGCCGTACTCTCGTCTTTTGTGGCCTATGCCGTCGAAAAGCGTTTCTCCAAACATCCGGAAAAGTTCGGCACAGGGCTCATCGAGGGGGTAGCCTCGCCGGAGGCGGCCAACAACGCCGCGGCCCAGGCCGCTTTCATCCCCCTGCTCACGCTGGGGCTGCCCGCCAACGTCGTCATGGCGCTCCTGCTGGGGGCGCTCATCCTGCACGGGGTGACGCCCGGGCCCTTGTTGATGACGCAGAACCCGGACATCTTCTGGGGCGTCATAGCCAGCATGTATCTGGGCAATATCATGCTGCTGGTGCTGAACCTGCCGCTGATCGGGCTGTGGGTGCAGCTGCTGCGTATCCCCTATCCCTACCTCATGCCCCTGATCATCATCTTCTGCATCCTCGGGGCATATTCGGTAGCCAACAGCCTGGCAGACGTTCTTTTCATGTTCCTGTTCGGGATCGTCGGCTACATCATGAAAAAGCTCAAATTCGACTCCCCGCCGCTGGTCCTGGCCTTCGTTCTGGGACCGCTCGTGGAGTATTATTTCAAATCCGCCCTGATGTTCTCGCGCGGCAGTTTCACCGTATTCTTTACGCGCCCGATCAGCCTGGTCTGCTTGAGCATCGCCGCCGCCATCCTCGCCTGGTCCATCATCTCCGGCCTGCGCCGGAAATCGAAGATCATCCCCCGGGAATCTTAGTAGATTTTGGGGGGTGAAAGCGGATCAGCCCCTCCTGGCCCACGGTGGCCACCAGGCTGCCGCGGCGGTCGTAGATCTTCCCGATCGCGAGGCCCCGCGCCTTGCAGGCGTTGGGGCTTTGCATGGCATACAGGAGCCACTCGTCCATCCGAAACGGCCGGTGAAACCACATGACGTGATCGAGGCTCGCCACCTGCATGGCCGGCTGCCAGAAGCTCTGGCCGTGCGGGTAGAGCGCGGTCACGACCAAGCCGTAGTCCGAGGCGTAGGCCAGCAGGTACTGGTGGATCGCGGAGTCATCGGGCATGCGGTCGATGGCCCGGATCCAGTTGTACCGGACCGGCTCCCGTTTTTCCGGGGCAAAGGGGTTCATGGGGTTGACCGGGCGGACCTCGATGGGCCGCCGGCAGAGGAGCTTTTCACGGATGGAGGGCGGGATCTGCGCCGCGATCCGGTTGACCAGCTCGAGCTCGGAGGCGAGGCCCTCGGGCCCCGGCACGGGGGGGGCCGGGTCCTGGTGGTCGAACCCTTCCTCCTCGATCTGGAACGAAGCGGCCAGGTTGAAAATCGCCCGGCCCCTCTGGACCGCCACCACCCGGCGGGTCGTGAAGCTTTGGCCGTCGCGGATGCAGTCGACGTTGTAGATGATCGGCCGCTCGACATGGCCCGGCCGCAGAAAATAAGCGTGCAGGCTGTGGGCCCGGCGCTCCGGCGGTACGGTCTGGTAGGCGGCCGAGAGTGCCTGCCCCAGCACCTGTCCGCCGTAGACGTTGCCGAACCCCAAGTCCTGGCTCTGGCCGCGGAAGATGTTCTCCTCGATCGGCTCCAGCTTGAGCAGGTTCAACAGCTCCGCTAAAACATTAGATTCAACGCAAGCGCTGGTCACACTGACTTTCCTCCTGCAGGCCCCTGATGATGTGCTCGTTGCCGCAGCCGGCAGACGACGGCGGGGAGACCTTTCCGTTGACGGTAAGGCTGACCCATCCCTCCGGCACCGAAACCCATGCGTGGGTTCACGCGAATTCGGAGAGAATCTCCTGCTCGACCCGA
>JBFYWX010000206.1:0-3857 GCA_041310825.1 Desulfobacteraceae bacterium
AAGCCCAAGATCAAGGCGCGCGAATTCTGCGTCGCGAGGCGTACTTGCAGTACGCCGCAGCGACCGCGGAATGGAGCGCAACGCAGAGATTGGGTTTTTTACGAAGTCGTCAAGATTTCGTAGCCGCCACTTTGATGCTCACAATCGATGGGCCGATCTCGGCGATCTTCTCCGGGGTGAGCTTGGCCTCTTCAATGATCGCTTTCACGATCGGGTCGGCATTCATGTCTCCCAGGTAGAAGGGGCTCTCCCCGACCACCTTCACATCGGCAAACCCAGCGGCCCGCAGCATGTCGAGGTAGTCGGCTTTCAGGCTGGCGCCGGCGACACAGCCCAGGTAGGCGGCCGCGGACGCGGCCAGCATCGCCGGCAGCGGTTTGAGCAGGACCACGTCGGACAAGGTCAGAACCCCGCCCGGCTTCAATACGCGGAAGGCCTCCGCGAACACCTTCGGCTTCTCGGGCGACAGGTTGATCACGCAGTTGGACAGGATCACATCCACCGTGCCGTCCGGCACCGGGAGGTTCTCGATCTCCCCCAGACGGAACTCGACGTTTTTGTACCCGCCTTTCGCGGCGTTTTCACGCGCCTTGGCGACCATTTCGGGGGTCATGTCAACGCCGATCACCCGCCCGCTCCCGCCGACCGCCTGGGCCGCTAGAAAACTGTCGAAACCCGCGCCCGAGCCTAGGTCGAGGACCGTCTGGCCCGCCTTCAACCCGGCCAGCGCCACCGGGTTGCCGCAGCCCAGGCCGAGGTTGGCCCCTTCCGGGACCCGGCTCATCTCCTCTTGGGAGTAGCCGATCATCTCTCCGATCGATTGGATCGAGGCGCTGCTGCCGCAGCAGGACGACCCGGCCCCGCAGCAGGAGCGGTTTTCCCGGGCCACCTGGCCGTAGCCTTCCCTGACTTTATTTCTGATTTCTTCTTTTTCCATGGGGTCCTCCATATCCGGATGCATTCAGCATCAGGATGCGATAATGTCCTTCATCATCGGCCCCAGCAGCCCCTTCACCATGCCGGCGAGCGCCTCGGCCTTGATCATGGTGATGCAGCACACCTGGCCGTCCTTTTCCCATCCGACCAGGACGAGCTTGTCCCCGGGCTGGATACCGGCCTTGTCCCGGATGGTCTTGGGCAGGACCATCTGCCCTTTTTCATCGACGCTCACCAGGGCCTCCACCTGGCAGCAGCCTTCGCCACCGCCCGTAAAACAGGACGGGGAGGATTTTATTTTTGAGTTCATGGCGCCTCCTGGATTTAATCAATAAACTACTAAATATCAAAATAATCAAAATAAATTGATTTGTCAACTTATTTTGTAAAAATCGCTTTAAGAGGGCTTTTCCCGGTTTGACGGAAAGACGCGTTTTGATTAAGGCCGACAAACCGGTGGGTTCAATAAAACGGTTTACCGTTTCTGACAATCGGTGATCGGGTTGGTCGGATCGCCCTCGGACAGCATCTCCCCCAGCACCTTTCGCTCGGCCTTTCCGGGAACAATTCCTATGAGTTCCGCCTCGATCACCGTAGCGCCATCCTGCTTTGTTAGGGTGGCGGATGCGCGGGCGCGGCCTTTCGGGTCGATTTCCATGATCTTCAATTTGCACGTCACCGTTTCGCCCACATAGACGGGCGCTTTGAACCGGAAGTTCATACCGGAGGCCAGCCACCCGATCTGGCCTCCGATTTCGGTGACCAAGCTAGCGGCAAGCAGCCCGTGGCAAATCGGCGCCGTGAAGTTCTTCGCCCGTGCGAATCGCTCATCGAAATGAACCGGGTTGTAGTCGCGCGAGGCCTCGGCGAACCGGACGACATCTTCGAAGTTGAGGGTCCGTGAAACGGTAAAAGCGTCGCCGGCGCGAAGCCCGCACGCGGCCCGCGCCCTTGGGGTCATCATTGCTTTACACTCCTCCCTGTCATTCTCAGATGAACGATCCCTTCATGGAGCCATCACTGTAAGGCCGTTGAAATGCAAACGGAAAAACCCGTTGTCGCGCGTCAAAAGCCGATCCGCCTGAAACGTTGCATGGCCCCCGATGAGAAAATCCGCAGCGATTCGATCCCGCCCTCCGCCCTGTTTCCGAAATAGATGCCAGGCACAAGCCGCTTTGATCGCCGACTCCATTTTCGTCGCCGAGAATTCGATCCGCATGGTCCTCAGAGCCTCGACCAATTCGTCGGGGTTCTGCCCGTACGCAGTGGCGACCTCCGCCCACACCACATCACACGCCACCAACGCACCTTCCCGCAAACATTTCTTTAAAGCCTCTTTGGAACGCAACCCATGAACGGGATCCGGTTCGAGAATATCGATCAGTATGTTGGTGTCGACCGCTGTGATCATTTGACGCCTCGGATTTCCTGAATGATTTCATCCGTATTCCGGCCATGCCCAAGAGTTCCGAATACCTGATCGACCGTATCAACAGCCTCGGTTTTCCTTGCGATCAACCGGCCCTGTTCCTCGACAAAATCCAGTACCGTCCCAGGAATGATCCCCAACCGCTCACGCAGCGCCTTGGGGATGGTTACTTGTCCTCTCTCGGCTACTTTTGCTTTCATCTGAATGCCTCCCTGTGTTTAATATGTATTTTATGATAAGTATTCATACTCGTCAACAACGAAAAAAAAGCGTTTCTTTTACGACATCGGAAAACTTTGATAAAATGTAAAAGTGTACATCACACTGAAGGGATTAGACGCCATGGAGTCAGGCGAAGCCCCTGTAGGCACAGAAGCGGCCGACTGGTTCGGCCAGGCGTGGGACTACTGGATCGACGCCGGCCAGCGCTGGGTTTTGTTCTGGGATCTCATACGCCGACGCGGCAATAGTTACATCGAGCACATCGCCCAGGGGCAGCCGCCCGTGCTGGCGTTCGAACACGAGCCGGTCCTGGACGGCCGCAGCCTGAACCCACCGGTAAACTACTCCCTGGTGCGGATCCTGGATCGGCGCGAGAGGCCGCAGCGGAAGGGCGAATGCGAAGAATCCGGGGAGGTCTGCAGCAACGGGGGCCTCCCAGGGGCAGCGCCCGAGGGAGCGGACTACCGCCGGCCGATCGTGATCATCGACCCGCGCGCAGGCCACGGCCCGGGGATCGGCGGCTCCAAGCAGGACTCTCAGATCGGCATGGCCCTCGATGCCGGCCACCCGGTCTATTTCATGATTTTTTCCACCGACCCCGTGCCGGACCAGACCCTGGCCGACGTGGTCAAGGCCCACATCCGCTTCGTCGAGGAGGTCCGGCGCCGCCATCCCGATGCCCCCAAGCCCGCGGTCATCGGAAACTGCCAGGGGGGCTGGGCGGCCGCCCTGATCGGCGCCGAGCGGCCGGACCTGGTCGGCCCCATGGTGTTCAACGGCTCCCCGCTCTCCTACTGGGGCGGAGTGAAGGGAACCCATCCGATCCGCTACCGCGGAGGGCTGATCGGCGGAACCTGGATCAACTCCTTTCTGTGCGACCTTGGTCACGGCAAGTTCGACGGAGCCCATTTAGTGGCCAACTTCGAGGACCTCAACCCCGCCAACACCCTCTGGTCCAAGTACTACCATGTCTATGCCCACATCGACACCGAGGCCGAACGCTACCTGAATTTCGAAAAATGGTGGGGCGGGTTCTTCCTGATGACGGAAAAGGAGATCCAGGCGGTCGTCGAGGGGCTTTTCGTCGGCAATCAGCTGGAGCAGGGGGAGTTCGAGCTCGAGCCGGGCCGGCCGGTCGACCTCACGAACAATCCCAACCCGGTCGTGGTCTTCGCCTCCTTCGGCGACAACATCACCCCCCCGCAGCAGGCCTTCAACTGGATCGAGCGGGTCTACGGCACGGTCGATGAAATCCGGCGCCGCGGGCAGG
>JBFYWX010000249.1:0-6778 GCA_041310825.1 Desulfobacteraceae bacterium
GCGCCGCAACAGCAGGGCCTGCTCGAGCGGGACCTCGCCCGCGAATTCGGGCCGGGGCAGTCGCTCCGGGGTGGGTGGGCTCATGGCGGCATCCTGCGGGGGGAGGGCTCAGCGCGGGGCCGCGGCCCGCATGCGCGCGTGAAGCCGTTCGGCCCTGAGCATGAAGGATTCGAGCTTGGCCGTGATGACCTGGGGAAAGGGGGAGCCGTCGCTTTCGATCGCCAAAAACGGCAGGTTGTCGATATCGGTCAGAATGGTCCGCACATGGGGTGTGGACGGGTCGGCGGTGAGCTTGCCGCGGGCGGTCATGGCGTCGCTCAGCAGGGCCTCCGAGATGCGGTTGGGCATGCACCCGAACGGGCCGATGGCGATCACCCCGCAGGAGTGGCGCACGATGTCGGTCAGCGCCCCGCCCACGGTCAGCACCGCTTCCCCCGGGAGGTCCTCGGAAAGGTAGGGCCGCGCGTTGGCGAGCAGCGTCTCGACGTCGGGGCTTTCGGCCTGCACCAGCCCGCTGCGGGCGAGGATCGATTTGATGGTCTTCTCGTAGCGCCCCTGGAAAAAGTTGCGCAGTTTGAGCTTGAAGGCCTTCAGGGCGGGGAGCGTAGCGTGGTTGGCCCCGGTTTCGGTGAGGTAATTGCAGTAATGCACCCACTCGGCGACGGGCGCGCACACCGTGGCAAAGCCCCGCCGGGCGAGCTGCTCGGTGAGGAACTGGCGCGAGAGTGCGTCGCGCCGCACGAAGATCTCACCCGACAAGGTGACGACGGGCACGCTCCGGGCCGGCCGCCGCAGGGGGACCCCCTTCAGGCGTTCGGCCGTGCGGGTGAGCTGGCCCGTCAGCCCATTGAAGCTCGCCCGTTCCAGGGCGGCGAGGAGCTGCCGCCACTCCGCCTCGAACACCGCCATGGCCCCCTGCGGGTCTTCCGCGGCCGCGAGCAGCATGGAGCGGATGTCCTCCATGACGTCCGAGACGACGATCGCCCACCAGGCGTGGCGTTCGAAGTGCTTGTCCATGCCGGCATAGGAGTTGTCCGAGGTGAGGCTCATCAGGGCCACATCCGGGATCCGCATCCGCTGCACGAGGTCCTCCATGAAGATCGCGTACTGGCCGAAGCGGCAGGGGCCGGAGCCGGTCGCCATGAAGTAGACGATCACCTCCTCCGGGCGGCGGCCGTTTTGGATGTAGCTGAGGAGCGTCCCGGTGGTCAGGATCAGCGGCAGGCACTCCTTGCAGGAGGTGTTGGCGCGGCCGACCTTGAGAATGGCCTCGTCGTTTTCGCGGGAGGCCCTGGCGTTCAGGCCGTAGCCGCGCATGAAGGCGGCGAAGGCCTCGGACCCGAGCCTGCCCATCGAGGGGATCAGGACCGTGACCCGCGGGTCGCCGAGCGGCAGCAGGTCGCCGGCGGAGGTGCGCACCTGGAGCCGTCCGGCGTCGAGCACGGTCCGGGCGGGGGTGAACTGCGCCGCGCGCGGGGAAATGAGCCGACGGGACGAGAGTTGGCGGTAGGACTGGACGATGTCCAGAAACGCCTCCACCCGGGTCTCGAGCCCGGCATCGGCCGTGTGGCTGTCGAGCTCGAGCGTCAGGGAGGGTTTGCGCCCCATGATCTCCCGCACGTAACCGATGAGAAAAGAGTCCGGCCCGCAGGAGAAGTTGGTGATGTAGGTGCCGAAGAGCTGGGGGTGTTTTTCCACAAGCCGTGCGGCCTTCATGAGAAGTTTGCCCATGCCCCAGTACATGCGCCGCTTGGAGCGCTCGGGGTCCAGGTCCAGGAAATCGAGCGGGATCACCGGCACCCCGCGCGAGGCGAACTTGTGGGGGATGCCCATGTGGCCTTCATCGACAAAGCCGTTGTAGGGCCGCGAGAGGATGACCACCCCGATGGCCGCGGGGTCGGCCTCCAGCTCGGCCAGCATGCGCCGCCCCTCGGCCTTCATGGCATCCGTGCACGCGATCTGCTGTTCTACGGCGGCCGCGAAGGCCGCGCGTGCTTCGCGCCCACCGATCCCCATCGCCCGCGCGGCCTCGAACAGGGGCCGCGCGGCGCCCTGCAGGCCTTGCGCCAGATCCATCACGGGGGTGAGCAGCCGGGTGCCCCGGTGCCGGAGCTCTTCGATCCGCTCGCGAAAGGCGGTCTGAAGGTAATAGGTTTCGCCCTGCACCAGCGGGCAGACCGACGATTGGGGGCTGCTGCGGTCGTCCTGGTTGGGCACCGCCTTTAAATGCGGCAGGAAAATGAACTCGGGTGGGTCGTCGCCGGCGATGAGCGTGTGAAAGAACCCGTGGGCCAGCTCGACCGGATAGCAGAAGGCGGCCCCGCGCTGATCGATCCCCTCGGGGGCGGCGCGCCCGGGCAGGACGACGTCAAACCCCAGCCGGCTGAAGAAATGGGCGTAGAGCGGGTAGTAGGTGTTGACCAAAAAGCTCCGGTTCAGCCCGACGCGGCCCCGGGCGGCGGCGGCCGGCGGCGGAGCGAACGTGTCGAAAATCAGGCGTTGGCGCCGCCGCACGAGGTCGAGTTTCTCGACCTCGTAGTGAACGTTGTGCCGCAGGTTGTAGTAGCGGTTGCAGGCCCCGCCGAAGGGGTACTTGCGGCCCTCCACCTCGATCACGGCAATCGGGCAGCGCCGGTCGCATTTATCCCTGCCGCCGCGGCAGGTGAAGCTGCGGCCGTAGCGGACCTCGCGGCCGGCCAGAGCGGCCAGGTCGAAGCCCGCCTCCGGCATGAGACCGCTGTCGATCCGTTTGCCCACCTCCAGGGCCACCCCGAAGGCGCCCATCAGCCCGGGCTCGGGCGGCACGATGATGGGTTTGCCCACCAGGGCCGCCATCGCCAGGGGGACGGCGCGGTTGTAGCAGACCCCGCCCTGCATGAAGACCTTCCGGCCCACCGGCCGGTTGCCCTTGACGCGGTTGGAGTAGTTCATGCAGATCGAGTAGACGAGTCCGGCCACGATGTCCTCGTGCGCCACGCCCTCGTGGATGGCGTTCTTGATGTCCGATGAGATGAAGGCCGCGCACTGGTCGTTGAAGTTCGGGGGGCGGGTCCCCTTGAGGGCGATGGCCGCGATCTCCTCCATGCGCACCCCGAGGGTCTCGAGCGCCGACTCCTCCAGGAAGGAGCCCGTGCCGGCCGAGCAGGCCTCGTTCATCGCATAGTCGGCGGGCACGGAGTTGGTGATATAGGTGTACTTCGCATCCTGGCCGCCGATCTCGAAAATGGTGTCCACCTCGGGGTCGAAGTGGACGGCGGCCGTGGCGTGGGCGATGATTTCGTTGATGACCCCGTCGGTCAGGGCGTGCAGCCCGGCGATCTGCCGGCCCGAGCCGGTCACCCCGAGACCCGCGATGCGGATCGCGCGCGGGTCGAGCCGGCGTTCGACCTGGGCCAGCAGCGCGGCGTAGCATTGGCGGGAGGCCCCGACCGGATCGCCGCTGGTACGCAGGTAGACCGAGGCGAGCAGGGCCTTGTCGGAGCGCCGCAGGAGAACGGCCTTGGTCGTGGTCGAGCCCACGTCGAGGCCGAGGAGGCAGGTGTCCCCCGGGCGGATCGTGTCGCGATCGATGCCCTTGAACTCGACCATGGGCTCGAAATCTCCGAGCGGTGCCAGGGTCGCGAAGGCACTCGAGCCCTCGACGAAGAGTCGATCGACGCCCGGGAACGGCGCCGTGTCGTGGGAGAGGCCCCAGAGGGCGGCCCCCAGGGCCTCCATGTAGGACGCCTGCTCGGGGACGATCAACTCGGGGATCTCCTGGCGCAGGTAGTCGATCATCATGCGGTTCTGCGCCGTGCCGCCGGTGATCATGATGCGGCGCCGCTCGATCTTTTTGAGCAGCTCGAGGATCTTGTTGGCCATCATCCTGCAGAGGCCGGCCGTCACCCGGGACTTGGGGACCCCTTTGTTGGTGGCATGGGTGCAGTCGGACTTGCAGAAGACCGAGCAGCGCCCCGAGACGTGGTGCGGTTCGGCCACCGTTGCAAACCGGGCGGCCGCCTCGAGGCTCACGTCCATCCGCCGGAGCTGCTGCAGGAAGAACTCCCCGGTGCCGGAGGCGCATTTGTTGCCCGTGATGACGTTGGCGATGCGGCCGCTGCGGTCCAGGGCGTAGACCATGAAGGTCTCACCGCCCGCGGAGACCACGGCCGGGCACTCCACCCCGTCGGGTTTGACCAGGGGGTAGGCATGCTCCACCGCCTCCGGTTCCGGAATGGAGGTAAGGTTGACGAAGTGCCGGAACTTGCGGCCGGTGGCGACGATGCGGTCGACCTCGCCGATGGGCAGGGAGTTGAGGGCACGGACCAGCGTGGCCTTGGGGTCGCCCTCGTGCGGGTAGAGCGCATGGCCGAGAATGAGCGGCCGGCCCCCCACGCCCGGTCGGGGGGCCTCCACCCGGCAGATGGAAATGGTCGAGGCTCCCAGGCAGATTCCCAATGATGTGAGCGTGTCGGTCATATGTGGGCCATGTGTCTGCTTTAACGAGTCGCCAACCGGACCCCCTTGGAAAAGGGGGCCGGAGGGACGTTAGAAACGATTTTGCGACCGGCGAACAACCTCATAGATAGTGCAAACCCCTCGGCTTGGCAAGCGCTACTCCCCGGATGGAGCCGCTTGCGGTATCCTGGTACGGGTCGAATGATCAGAGCGTCTTTTGGCCGGTTTCGCGTGCGGCGTTTTGAGGGGCGATCCGCCGGGTGAGCAACGGCGAGAGGCTGTAGAGAAGCATCTGCACCAAAAGCAGGTGGCCGTAGAACGGGGTCAGCAGCGAGAGCAGCAGCGCCAGCAGGTTAAGGCGGCTCAGCCAGGGGTGGCGGCTCATCCAGCGGCCGATGTGGAGGTAGCGGATGGGGTAGGCGTTCATGATCAGGGCGGTGGCGATCATCAGGCCGAAGGCAAAAATAGCCCAGAACCGCTCCATCTCGGGGGCCTCCCCCGCGGCCTGGGAAAAGATGACCATCGGCGCGATGACCAGCAGGGCCCCCGCCGGGGTGGGCATGCCTTTGAAGAAACCGGGGATGGGGGCGGAGTCCAGGGTGAAGTACACCAGCCGGCCGATACCGGCCACGGCGTAGGCCAGGGCCACCCACCCGTAGGGCAGGCGCTGCACGGCGGCATCCGGGTAGTCGGACATCAGGAAGAAAAAAATCAGGGCCGGGGCGATGCAGAAGCTGAGGGCATCGGCGATGTCGTCGAGCAGCCCCCCCATGCTCACGCGCCCGGGCCTGGCCTCTTCGCCGGGCAGCGGCTCGGTCAGGCCGAGCCGGCGCGCGACGGCCCCGTCCAGCTTGTCGAAGAGGGCCGCGCCCAGCAGGAAGAGGGAGGCCTCCCGTACCCGCCCCTGAGCGGCGAAAAAGACCGCTAGGAGCCCCATCAAGGCGTTCATCACGGTCAGCGTGTTGGGCAAGAAGGCCAGGATGCGCCGGCGCAGGGTCTCACTGCCGAGACACATTTCATCGAGGCAGAGGGAGCCGTAGCGGCGGACCAAGCTTGCCATCGAGGCGGCATTGATGATGAAGAAGACGATTTCGATGAAAAACAGGGTGCGCAAGGGGGAGTGGCCGACCTTCGACATCCAGCTGTAGGTGATCGAGGGCGGGCCGTCTGGAACGTAAAAGACATAGGCGTAGAGCAGCGCCCCGACCGGGGCGGCGACGATCGTGCGCAGGCGGGTGAACTCGCGGTACTCGATGTCCTGGTCGAAGCGCTGGGCGACCCCGCGCATGAAATGGGCGAAGTTGTCCCGGATCAACACGGTCACGGCCAGGAACAGAACCAGCACGGCGTGGAGCAGCTCGGTTTTCTTGGGGTCCGGCACGATGTAGAGCAGCCGCCACATGGCGCCCACTGCGACCAGCGGGAAAATGATCGAGTAGACCAGCTTGTCGAGGATGCGGTCGGCCAGTTGGGCCATCTGCGGGTGGGGGTGGAAACGGGCGGCGAACCAGCCGTCGACCAGGTCGAAGGTCATGGAGACGAAGAGCAGGACGACCCCGATCGTGTAAAGGGTCGGGCTGCGGGTCCACATCACGGCCACCGCGCAGAGCATGCCCCCGAACACCAGCGGCAGGCGCCCGTACACCAGAACGGCCGTTACCTTCTGCGGAATTCCGGCGCTGCTGCTCTCGTTCATGGTTCCCGTCTCTGGGTGAGGTCGCCAGGGCCCCACTTGCGGCGATAGGCTGTACTGGTATGCCGCGCACCGGTTTTCCCGGAGGGAGAAGCGCGCGATGCAGGAACCCCTTCATTTATAGAGAATGGAAGCTGAGAAGTCAAGAAAGCCCCGATTTTTCACGTACCCGTTCACGTACCCGTACACGATGTTGTTGCTGCATAGCTTTGCACGCCGCGGTTCGTCAGCGAGTAAGTTCAGATTTTGTGGGAGCGGCTCCCACAAGAAGAAAACCCAACTTACTTGAAAGCATACCCGGAACGTGAACGCCCGTGAACGTGAACGTGTACCGCTTCGCTGTGTACGTGAACGTTTTTCGGCTATCCATTTACCGGCTTCCTGAACCCCGAACCTCAACCGTGAACCGTGAACCGTGAACCCGGAACCCGCCAGCCTCTTATCCCGCCTCTCGTATCCCGAAACCATGTTGCGCGGGCGAGGCATATCGGATAAGGAGGATCCCATCGCCCGGGATCTCTTTATGGAAGTGCCGCCCATGGATTCGTCTCTCGGCCGCAAGGTCGGCATCGCATCGTTGATCATGATGGGCTCGGTCTTTCTGAGCCGCGTCATCGGGCTGCTGCGCGAGATGATGGTGGCCTACGT
>JBFYWX010000251.1:0-4607 GCA_041310825.1 Desulfobacteraceae bacterium
CCAGAGTGACAAAGGTGTCCCCGGCGGCGGCGGTGCGGACGACGATGCGCTGCCCGGCCAGCCGGTCGAGGTCGAAGGCGTGCAGGGGCTGGCCCCACTCCATCATGACGAAATTGGTCACATCCACGATGTTGTTGATGGGCCTGAGGCCGACCGAGAGCAGCCGCTCCTGGAGCCAGGCGGGCGAGGGCCCGACCGTGATCCGCTCGAGCACCCGCGCGGCGTAGCGCGGGCAGTGATCCGGGGCGGCGATGGCGACCGAGGTGATCCGGTGAATGCCCTCCCCGGCGTCCTCGGGGAAGGCCGGGGTGGCGGGGAGGCGCAAACGGGTCTTCTGGATGGCGGCCACTTCCCGGGCCACGCCGATAATGCTCAGGCAGTCGGCCCGGTTGGGGGTGAGGTCCAGGTCCAGCACCGGGTCCGAGAGGCTGAGGGCGAGGTTCAAGGGGGTGCCGACCGTAAGCCCGCCGTCCAGGATGCGGATGCCGTCGGCCGCGGGGCCGAGGGCGAGCTCGGCATCGCTGCAGAGCATACCCTCGGAGCGCTGCCCACGGATGAGCTCCGCCGTCAGGGTCGTTCCGTTCGGCAGGAGCGTCCCGGGCAGGGCGACCGGGGCCAGCACGCCCGGCTTCACGTTCGGTGCTCCGCAGACGATGTCCACCACCCCCGCACCGGTGTCGACGCGGCAGACCGTGAGCTTGTCCGAAGCCGGGTGAGAGTCCACCGCGACCACCCGCCCGACCCGCACCGTGTCCAGATAGCGGTAGCGGTCGACGACGGCGTCCACCGCCAGGCCCACCCGGGTCAGGGCCTCGGCCAGTTCGGCCGGGGCCAGGCGGATGGGAGTATAATCGCTGAGCCAGCTGAGACTAACTTTCATGGTGGTTTGGATGAATGGTGTTTGGTGTATAGTGTTTGGTTTTTCGTGTTTGGTTGGAACGGCAGGTGTCAGTCCGGGGTTCCCAGCTATCCAACACCAAAAACAAAACACCAGACACCAAACACGATTTTCGTTAAAATTGACTCAGGAAGCGCAGATCATTCTCGAAGAACTTGCGCAAATCCTCGATGCCGTATTTCAACATGGCGACTCGTTCCACCCCCATGCCGAAGGCAAACCCGGTGTAGCGGCCGGTATCGTAGCCGACGTTCTCGAAAACGGCCGGGTGCACCATCCCCGAACCCAGGATCTCGAGCCACCCCGTCTGTTTGCAGACCCGGCAACCCGTCCCGCGGCAGATGACGCACAGGATGTCCACCTCGGCGCTGGGCTCGGTGAAGGGAAAGAAGCTCGGGCGAAAGCGCAGGCGGGTCTGATCATCGAACATCTGGTGCACGAAGGCGGTCAGGGTGCCCTTCAGGTCGCCGAAGGAAACATGCTCGTCCACCAGCAGTCCTTCGACCTGGTGGAACATCGGCGTGTGGGTTTGATCCGAGTCGCAGCGAAATACCTTGCCGGGGGCGATGACGCGCACCGGCGGCGGCTGCTTTTCCATCGTGCGGATCTGGAGCGGTGAGGTGTGGGTGCGCAGCACCACCTCGTCGGAGACGAAAAAGGTGTCCTGCATGTCCCGCGCGGGGTGGTTCTTGGGGATGTTGAGGGCCTCGAAGTTGTAGTAGTCCTTTTCGACTTCGGGTCCCTCGACGATGTCGTAGCCCATGCGCACGAAGATGTCGCAGATCTCGCGGCTGATCTGGGTGATCGGGTGCAGGGAGCCGCAGAGCGGGGCCCGTCCGGGCAGGGAGACGTCGATGCGTGCCGCCTGCGAGCGTTCGACGCGCTCGGCGGCGCGCAGGGCCGCCTCGACCGCGGCGCTCAGGCGCTGCTTGGTCTCGTTGGCCCTGAGGCCGGCGGCGGGGCGCGCTTCGGGCGCAAGGCTTGCGATCGAGCGCAATAACTGGGTCATGACCCCCTTGCGGCCGAGATACTTCAGACCCAGCGCCTCGATTTTCAGGCGGTCGCCGGCCGCGGCCTCGAGCGCCCTCTGCGCTTCCGACTCAATCTCGTCGAGTTGATGTTCCACGCGTCTGCTTCACGACCTGAACGGGACGGCCTCCCGCGGTCGGGCTAGGCCTGCGGTACCGCCATCCGGAGGATGCGGGCGAACCCCTGGGGATCCGAAACGGCCAACTCGGCCAGCACCTTGCGGTCCAGCCCGACGTTGGCGACTTTCAGCCCGTGGATGAACCGGCTGTAGGAGGCGTCGTGCATGCGCACGGCCGCGTTGATCCGGGCGATCCAGAGGGCCCGGAAATCCCGCTTGCGGGCCTTGCGATCCCGATAGGCATAGCGCAGGGCGCGATCCACGGCCCCGGCGGCGGTACGGTAGAGCTTGCTGCGGCCCCCGCGGAAGCCCTTGGCAAGCTTGAGAACTTTTTGACGACGATGTCTGGCTTTGAACCCACGTTTGACACGCATGGCGAATTACCTCGACTTCCTTAAAATTACCCGTTGGGCAGCAGCAGCTTGACGGCCTTCAGATTGGTTGCGTCCACGAGAGGGCTTTTCCTCAGGCTGCGTTTGCGCTTGCGTGATTTGCTCGACAGGATGTGGCTGCCGAACGACTTGTGGTAGACGTATTTGCCGGTCCCGGTTTTTTTGAACCGTTTGGCGGCCGCTCGGTTGGTTTTGATTTTAGGCATATCTCTTTCTCCTTTTCTAAAGCAGATGGCGTGAGCAGCATCGCCACGGGCTCACGCCACCTGGAGTTCTCATTGCGCGCTTGAAGCCGCTGCCCGCCGCCCCGGCCCGCGGCATTCGCGCCGGGGGCCGGGGCGCGGGGGGGTCACTTCGAGGTCAGGACCATGAACAGGGTGCGGTGTTCCATTTTCGGGAACTGCTCGACCGTGGCCACGTCCTGCATCTCGGTCGCGATCCGCTCGAGCAGCTCACGCCCCATCTGGGTCAGGGCGATCTCGCGCCCGCGGAACATCACGGTCACCTTGACCTTGTCTTTTTTGCCGATGAACTCGCGCATGCGTCCTATCTTGACCTGCAGGTCGTGCTCGCCGGTCTTGGGGCGCACTTTAATCTCCTTTAACTTATAGGCCGCCTGCTTTTTCTTGGCCTCCTGTTTTTTCTTGGTCTGCTCATAGCGGTACCGGCCGTAGTCCATGATCTTACAGACCGGGGGGTCGGCATTCGGCGACACCTCCACAAGGTCCAGTCCGAACTCGGCCGCGGACGCCAGCGCCTGCTCGATGGGTATCACCCCGAGCTGGTTGCCCTCCGGGTCGATCACCCGGACCTGTCTGGCCCGGATTTCGTTGTTGATGTTGGTCCGATCGGCCCGGGGGGGTAATGACCGCATCGATCGAGTCAGGGTTCCTATACGCTCACCTCCCGCGTCAGGGGTTTCTCCGGCCGCAGAGGACCGGCACAGAACTTAAATTTCTGCAATTCAGAGGGGTTGTCCGTGCCGGTGGGCCGGCCGGCCACCCCATCGTGTGCCCGTATTAATCGACAACATCAAGAAATGCAAGAGAAAAATTAAACCGGGGCCGGGGGACCCTATTTCACTGCCCCAGGGTGTATGTTGCCAGCAGACTCCCGCGCCAGTAGTGCTGATCCGGGTCGGCGAAAAATTTTTTGAACAAGGCCAGGCTTTCCGCCCGCCTGAGGCCGGAGCGGACGGCAATGGCGCACTCGCGGTAGAGGGAGCGCCACTGCGAGCGGTCGCAGGCGGCGGCGCCGCCCATGACATCCTCATAGGCGTAGACCACCCGTCCGATCCCGGCGATGAGGATGGCGCCGAAGCACATCAGGCAGGGTTCCAGCGTGCAATAGGCCGTGACCGCCCCCGCCTCGAAGGCGACCTCGGACTCCGACATCCGCCGCAGCGCCAGAATCTCGGCGTGGTCGAGCTCGTTTGCGCCCCCGCCGGCGGTGCCCGTACGGGAGCCCCGCGCGAGGACCCGGCCGCGGTGGACCAGGACGCAGCCGACCGGAAATTCCCCCTGCGCCAGCGCCTTTTCAGCCTCGGCCAGAGCTTCGCCCATGAAGTGGTGGTCGAGGTCCATGTTTCTCCTGTTCGAAAATGGCATGGGGCAGAGGGCATAGGGAAAACCTCCGAGGGCGGCAAGATTCATTTTACCCTATGCCCCATGCCCTGTGCCATTTAGAAGGTTGCTGAAAAACAAGCATCGGGTCGTCAGCCAAGGCGTGCGGTGTTTTGGAAAGCGCAGCATAGTGGCCACTATGTGAGCATTTACAAAAGCCGCACAACACCGGATCACGGCCTGAGGCGCCGTTTTTCAACGACCTGTCAAAGGCGGCAGATCGTTTCGTCGCACGGGCAGGCATCGTCGACGTCATAGCAGAAGGCGATCCGGGCCTCCATCCGTGCCCGCTCCGGTGCGATGGGGGGCCAGCCGAATTGGTCCAGAGCAGCGGCGAGCTCGGCCCGGGCCGGGATGGCATCCAGGCCGCGGCCGATCACCCGGCCGGACCCCCCCTCGATGATCTCGGCGTCCTCGCCGTTGGTGACCACGGCGATCGGGACCTGGTAGGGCGCGATCAGCCGTGCGACCGCTAACGCCGGACGCTCGCGGGAAACGAGGGAGCCCGGTCCGAAACGGATCAGCATGACCGCCCGGCCCTCGAGGTG
>JBFYWX010000254.1:0-4704 GCA_041310825.1 Desulfobacteraceae bacterium
CGGCCGCAGAGGGTCAGCTCTGCCCGACCGGGGTCGGAGCCGTCGTCCTCGCGCCGGTAGCGGGCCACCTCGAGCTGCCCGTGGGCCGCACCGGACACCCCCCAGGAGGTGTGGTCGTGGAGGGGGGTGAACTCGCCCGGGCCGAAGATATAGAGCCGCAGACTGAACATCCGCCCGGGATCGCGATGGAGGATGAGCTCGTTGGCGAACATGGTCTCCTGGCGCAGGTCGGGGTACGGGACGCCCTTCACGATCCCCGCAAAAAGCCGCTCAAAGAGGGCCCCCTTGGCCAGGAGCGACGGCAGCTCCCGGCGGAAGAACTCCATCCGTCGATCGCGCGCGCCGATCTCCTTCAGGGCCTCCGCCCATTTCCGGCCGAGTGCCTGAAACTGTTTTTGGGGCTCGTCGTCCACGATGCGCACCACTAAATTAATCCCCCTCCCCTGGCCCCTCCCGCAAGGGGAGGGGAAAATGTGGGGGGAGGCTGCGTGGGGATATACGAACACACAGGTCAATTCGCAGTCGTCACATCACACATGTTTTCCAGCCGCACGTACTGCTCGTAAAAGGGGGCGCCGCCGCCGATGTCGGTCAGCCCGGAGGCGATCAGGCGATTCGACCCCCCGCCCCGGCTCATCCAGTCCCCGCGGCGGTAGACGACCGCGGCCGGGTGCAGGCCCGGGTCGAAGGCGACGGTGACCGGCAGCCGGTCGAGCGGCGAGACCAGGGCCACGGGTTGCGAGAGGTCCAGGTCCTTCAGTCCCGGGCTGGCGGGCGACACCCACACCGGGGGCGGGGTCATCTGGTCCTCCGGCAGGATCTGGGAATGGATGGCGCTGCGCCGGACCAGGGTGAGCAGCCGCAGAGGGTAGCCCTCCGGTGCGGGCGGGTCGGCATGCAGTTCGGCCGGAAAGCGGTACTTCCCGTCGGGGTGGTGGAAGACCATCCCCTCGTAGGCGACCCGCGGCCGCTTCGAGCGCACGAAGCGCTTTTCGTGCAGCTCCGCAAGCGTGGTGTCGAGGTGGGGGGAGTTCAGCGCCGCCCGCAGACAGGCCTCTGCATCCGGCATCTCCACCGGAGGCTCAAGCCGCCGGCCGAGTGCGGTCACGATCGCAAGATCGGTCCGCGCCTCCGGGGGCGGCGCGCAGACCGCGCTCACGTATTGCACGTACTCGTGCAGGAAGGAGCCGATGACATCCTCCTGCTCGAGCATGAGCGCGCAGGGCAGGACCAGGTCCGCGCGCGCGGCGGTGTCGTTCATGAAGGCATCCACCACGACCTTGAAGGGCACCTGATCGAAGGCCCGCGCGGTCTCCCGGGCGTTCGGCGCCTGGTTGACCACGTTGGCCCCGTTCACCCAGATCAGGCGCACGGGCGGGTCCGCGGCCTTCAGGATGTCGTGGCCGATCGTGGCGATGTGAAAACCCCGCCGGCCCTTGTGCCCCGGCCCCTTGAGCCACCCCAGATCCAGGTTGCGGAAGGAGTGCAGGTGGAAGTAGACCCCGCCTCCGGGGCGGCCGACATTTCCCGACAAGAGCGCGAGGGCGTTTATGAAGCGCACGTTCTCCCCGCCGCGGCGGTAGCGCTGGAGCCCGGCGCCGATGAAGGTCGCCGCCGGCCGGGACGCAGTGTAGGCCTCGTAAAGCACATCAAGGGCGGCGGGCGGCACATCGCCGGCGGCCAGGAGCTGCTCCGCCGAGTGCTGCCGGATCATCTCGATAAACACATCCGGCTGATGGGTGTGTCGGAGCAACTCGGCGGGCACCCGCTGCTCGGAAATGAGCCGGCCGATCAGGGCCGCCGCGAGGAAGCGGTCCGCGCCCGGGCGGATCAGGATGTGCCGGTCGCAGAACCCCTCGAAGCCGTCGGTCGTGGGTGAAACGGCGATCACCCGCGCGCCGCGCTTGCGGGCCTGCCGGAGGGCGGCCGCGGCATGCACCGAGCTGCGCGAAAAATCCTTGCCCCAGTTGACGATGACCGCGGCGTTCGCGAGTTCCTCGATGTCGGGGTTTTCGCGCGAACCGAAATCCTCCACCCCGGCGATGTAGCCGGCGGCATCGCAAAGCGAGCCCATGATCCGGCTCGAGCCGAGCTGCGCGAAAAAGAGGTTCACCGCCTCCTTGAGCACCCCCTTGGCCCCGTCGCTGTGGATGTGCAGGATCGCGGTGGGCTCCGCCCGCAGGGCCTGGATCTTCTCGGCGCAGAGGTCGAGCGCCGCCTCCCAGGAGATGGCCTGCCACCCGCTCTTGGATTTGAGAAGAGGGGTCCTGATCCGAGCGGGACTGCAGAGCCGGCGATACTGGCCGCGGGTCTTGGCGCACATGAAACCCCGCGTGAAGGGGCTGTCGGGGTTGCCGCGCAGGGTGATGGCGCCGTCGGCCGCCCGCTCCGCCACCAGGGAGCAGGCGTCCGGGCAATCGCAGGTGCAGGCGGTGATCTGTTTCATGCGTTAAAAATAGGGTCCGAGGGGTCAAGGGTTCAAGGGGGCAGGTGGCCCGTCGGCCGGTCGCCCGAAAGAATTTGTGGAGAGGGTCGCCGGTCGGCCCGTCGCCGGTCGCCCGAAAGAACATAAGGACCGACAGGCTGACGGGCCGACCGGCCGACCGGCCGACCCCCTCTACATTTTCTCGTTCACCGACGCGACCTTCCTCTGGATCCGCCCGCCCGGCCCCTGGCGATAGTCCGCCTTCAGCGCGAGGCTCACGCGGTGGCAGTCCCGGCGCATCTCCTCGAAGCAGCGCTTCACCACGGCCATGACCTCGTCCCACTCCCCCTCGATGCTGGTCCCCATGGCGCGGAATTCGTAGGGCAGCCCGCTCTCGCGGATGATCTTGATCGAGCGGGCCACGTAAGGGCTTAAGCTCTCGCCCTTGTCCAGGGGAAACATCGAAAAATCCACGATCACGCTCATCGGTTACACCTCCTTGAATGGGGAACGCCGCGCCTGGCCGATCGAAGGTTCGAGGCCTGCTGACGTTTGACATCCCGGATTTTTGTTTCCATATAGGGCTTTTGATGCCGTAATTCAAACCCCGACGGAGGAAACATGCCTGTGATCACCGCCGTTCATTATAGCATCCGCATCGCACCCGACCTCGAGCGCTTCGCGTTCGACGGCCAGGTCGAGATCACGCTGCACGCCGAAAGCCCGGTGTCGGAAATCATCCTGGACGCAGTCGATCTCGCCGTCTGGGGCTGCACATTAAAAGCGCCGGAGCACACCCTCCCCTGCCCCTTCCGGGTGGACCCCGCAGCCGAAGAGCTTCGCATCCTGCTGCACCGCCCCGTCTGCGGAGAGATCCTCCTGAGCGTCGATTACACCGGCCGCATCAACGACGCCCTGGCCGGCTTCTACCGCAGCCGCTGCGTCATCGACGGTGTCGCCCGCACCATGGCCGTCACCCAGTTCCAGGAGAGCGACGCCCGCCGGGCCTTCCCCTGCCTGGACCACCCCGCGCAGAAGGCCGTCTTCGACATCCAGATCGAGGTCGACCGGCACCTCACGGCCGTTTCGAACACCGCCCCCCGCGCCCAGGAACTCCTCGAGAACGGCCGCAAACGGGTGAGCTTCGAGCCGCCCCCGAAAATGTCCACCTACCTGGTCTTCTTCGCGGTGGGTCCTTTCGAGACCCTCCAAGACCCCGTCGACGGCCGGGTGCATGTGTTGACTCTGCCCGGCCAGCAACCCTATGCCGCCTACGGCCTCGAGTTCGGCCGCAAGGCCCTGACGTTCAGTGAGGCCTACTACGGGATCCCCTACCCCCTCAGCAAGATGGATCTGATCGCCGTTCCGGACTTCGCCTTTGGCGCCATGGAAAACTGGGGGGCGATCACGTTCCGGGAGAACCTCCTGCTGCACTATCCGGGGATCACCTCCCAGTCCGGGGAGGAGCGGATCTGCGAGGTCATCGCTCACGAGATCGCCCACCAGTGGTTCGGAAATCTCGTCACCCCCTCGGACTGGAAATACCTCTGGCTGAACGAGAGCTTTGCAACCTATTTCGGCTACGGGGTCGTCGCCCACTACCACCCGGAGTGGGAAATCTGGCAGCAGTTCCTGAACGGCACGACCGGCTCCGCCATGGCCCGCGACGGGCTGATCGAAAACTACCCGATCGAGATCCCGGGCGGCGACCACCTCGTGATCAACACGAGCACCGCCCCGATCATCTACAACAAGGGGGGCAGCATCCTGCGTCAGATCGAGGGGGCCATCGGCTCGGGCAGCTTTCAGAGCGGGCTGCGGCGCTACCTGACCACCCACGCCTACGGTTGCGCCGAGAGCCGCCACCTGTGGGAAGCGTTAGAGGCCGCGTCGGACCAGCCGGTCCGCGCCATCATGCAAAGCTGGGTCGAACAGCCCGGCCTGCCGCTGATCACGGCCGCGCGCGAGGGGAAGAGGCTCAAGCTCTCCCAGAAGCGGTTCACTTACCTGCCGCATGACGCCGGCCAGCACTGGATGGTCCCGCTGCGTATCCTCGTCGCGGGCCCCGGGGGGGCGCAGCGGGAGATCGCGGTCCTGATGGCGGGGCCCGAGGCAGAAGTCGACATCGGGGCCGAGGCGGCGGCCTACAAACTCAACCCCGGCCAGAGCGGGTTTTACCGTACCCGCTACCGCGACCCTGAAAACCTCCAGCGCCTGACTGAAATGGTGAGGGAAAAAGCGCTCGGCCCGGAGGACCGCTGGGGACTGCAGGAGGATCT
>JBFYWX010000276.1:0-13841 GCA_041310825.1 Desulfobacteraceae bacterium
TCGCCGGCCAACTGGATGATGTACTCCCCGAGGTCGGTCTCCACGACCTCGATGCCGGCGGCCTCCAGCGCCGGGTTGAGGCCGATCTCCTCGGTGACCATGGACTTGCCCTTGACCACCAGGCGGACCCCGTTTTGGTGTGCCACGGAAACACAATAGTCCACGGCGTCTTTGGCGGTGGCCGCAAAAAAGACCCGTCCGCCGTTTGAACGGATCTTCTCCGAGAGGGTTTCCAGGAGGATGTCGAGGTTCTCGATCGCCTTTTCGCGGATCGCGTGCGCCGTGAGCCGCAATCCCGGCCCCTCGGGCAGCTTGCGGTAAGCCTCGGCCGTGCCGCGGCCGAAGCGCTCCTGGAGCGAGTTGAGGGAGCGCCGCAACACCGGGTCGGCAATCCCCCTGCGGGCCTCCTCGACATATTTTTCAGTGCTGACGTCGGACATGAGAAAGAAGTAGGGTTCGAGGGGTCAAGGGGTCGAGTGAACTGCCTCGAGTTAATTCCTGATTTAGGGTGAATTTGTTTACGCGTTGCGCGTTACTCATCACTCGAAACTCATCCCTCCCGTCGGGCCAGGATCTCCGCAATGTGCAGGGTTTGGATGGGCAACCCCCGGCGGCTGACGGCGCCGGCGATGTTCAGGAGACAGCCGGTGTCGCAGCCGACCACGGTGCCGGCACCTGAGTTCGCGATGTGGTCGACCTTGTCGTTGACCATGGCGGTCGAGATGTCCGGGTATTTCACCGCAAAGGCGCCGCCGAACCCGCAGCAATAGTCCGAATTTTTCATCTCGACCAGCTCGAGGCCCGCGACCCGGCGCAGCAGCACCCGGGGCTGCTCCTTTACCCCGATCCCGCGCAGCAGGTGGCAGGAGTCGTGGTAGGTTACACGGCCGGCGTAGCTCGCGCCCAGGTCCTCCACCTTCAGGACATCGACCAGAAATTCGGAGAACTCGTAGGTGCGTGCGGCAATCCGCTCCGCGCGGCGCCTCCAGTGCGGCTCGTCTTTGAACAGCTCCGGGTAGTGGTGACGCAGCATGTAAACACAGGAGCCCGAGGGCGACACAATGGGCCCGGAGTTTTCGAAGATCCGGATGAACCGCCGGGCGGCCGTGCGGGCTTCCCGGCGAAAGCCGGAGTTAAAGGCCGGCTGCCCGCAGCAGGTCTGGTCCGCGGGGCAGTCCAAGCCGATCCCGAGCCGCTGCAGGACGGCTACCATGGCCTCGCCCACCTGGGGCCGGAGGGTGTCGACGAGGCACTGGATGAAAAGGGTCACATGTGAAACGGTGGACATCGCCATCGGCTCATCTGCGGAAACGACATAGGTTCACATGCCACTATGTAGCCCAGGGCCGGCTCAAAATCCAGGAATAAAAACAGCCTCCGCAGCGCTGTTCTGGCGGCAGACGGCCGACAATGTCTTGAAAACCTCAGCTCTTTGATATAAAAACCTATCAGGCATCGGGGCGCAACTCCGGCTCTCGGCAGCACCCGTCACCGATCCACTTTACGGGCGATGGACACCATGGCAGCCAATCACTCGGCGCTTATCCAGCTGGTCGACAAGATCGAGCAACTGGGGCAATTCCAGGACAAGATTGATTTTCCCGCGAGTGTTCAACAGATTTGGGTAGCTTTTCTGGAGGATATCCGCAACCTGATCGAAGTGGAGGGGTGCGCCCTTTTCCTGGTGGACGAGCTTTCCCAGGAATTCACCCTGACGCACGTGGAGCCTCGCGCCTTGAAGGAAATCTGCCAGAGTGAAAGCAACGCCCAGATCGAGCTCGGTATTTTCTCCTGGGTCCTGAAGCGTCGTCAGCCCGCCCTGATCCCCATCCTCACATCCGAGCGCCGCCGCTCCCTGGTCATGCTGCCGCTCGCTACCGTCAAGCGGACCCTGGGCATGGTGATGGTGCTGACCCCCCTGCAAGAGTGCCTGGTGACCCAGGAGAACATGCGGCTGCTGGCGGTGCTTGCCAAGCAGTGCTCGCTGGTCATGGAGAATACCCTGCTCTACGAAGGCTTGAAAAAAAAGAACGAATCGCTCGAAAAGGCCAACAAGCAGATCCGCTACCTGGCCCAGCGCGACCCCCTGACCCGCTGCTACAACCGCGGGTACATGAACGAGCAGCTGCCCCGCGAGATCCGCCGTGCGGTGCGCTACCAGCGGGCCCTTTCCATCGCCCTCTGCGACCTGGACCACTTCAAGTCTATCAACGACGACCACGGCCACCAATGCGGGGACCTGGTCCTGCGGGAGTACGTGAAATCCGTAAACGAGCTGATCCGCACCGATTCAGACTGGCTGGCGCGCTACGGCGGCGAGGAATTCCTGCTGGTACTGCCGGAGACCACCCTTGACAACGCCTTCCGGCTGGCCGAGCGGCTGCGCCGCCATATCGCGGGCAAGGAGTTCGACTGCCAGGGGGAGAAGGTGAGCGTGGCGGCAAGCTTCGGGGTGACGGGGTTCGACGGCCGGCTGGTTGCGGAAACCATCGCGGCGGATGCCTTGCTGCGCTGTGCGGACGAGCACCTCTACCGGGCAAAGGCCCAAGGCCGCAACCAAGTCGTCAGGGGTCCATTTGCGCCGGTGCCGATCCCATCCTGACTCTCCCCCCCAACGGTGTTCCCGGCGCAGATCACTCCAGAAGCGCTTCCCGGAGTTCCTCCAGTGTTCTCCGGTCCACCCCGGCCCGGGCGGCGAGATAGTGGACTGCGGTCCCATAACGGTCGCGGAGATAGAATAAGAGCGAGCGGAGGCGGCTTTCCGGGGCCGTGAAATAGGGTTCCACCTTCGCGATGTCCACCCCGTAAGGCCTCAGGTAATTATAGATGGCCTTGCGCGCCTCGGCGTTGTAGCCGTCCGACAGGCCGTAGTCGGCCACCACCGTTTCGGCGGGCACGCCCAGGGCGAGCAGGATCAGGGCGGCCGCAACACCGGTGCGATCCTTGCCGCCGGTGCAGTGAAAGAGCAGCGGCCGGTTCCCCGGGCGGGCCAGCTCGCCGAGGAGCCGTTGCCACACCTGGGGGTAGCGCTCGATGCTCTCGATGTAACCCGTGAGCATGAACTCTTCGGAAATCCATTCGAAATCGCCCTGCTTGATGCGATCGAACACCGAGGTGGGCTCGAACTGCCCATGCTGGATGGGAAGCCGCAGGGTGCCGACCGCCTCCGTGTCCGGGAAACGATTGGGGAGCCTGTGCGCCTCGGCCTTGGTGCGAAAGTCGCAGACCTGCCGTATCCCCAGGCGCTTGATCCGGCGGAGGCCTTTTGCGGTCAGGCGCCCGAGGTTGCTCGAGCGGAAAACAAGCCCCCACCGCACCCGTCGCCCGTCTTCCGTCGCGTAGCCGCCCAGGTCTCTGAAGTTGGGGCATCCTTCCACGAGGGGCCGGCGCTCGCCGACCATCAACGCCTCCCCGCCCGGTGCGACCAGTTTGAAGAAATGGGGGCCAGCAGTGGAAAGGCCGGTCAAAACGGCATGATCCCCCCCAGCCACGCGGGCAAGGGGCGCGGCGAGCTCGATCGACCCGGGCGAGTCGCCGCGGAAAATGGAGAGCTCGATGCCGCGGGCTTCCGGTTTCCAGCGGATCTCGACGGAATCCTCGGCCAGGCGCACGACCGTGACCGGGTGCAGGCCCTCCAGGGCGTTGGAGAAGATCCTCGGGGGGTCGGTCAGGTCGGTCGGCGTTTTCATCTGCAACAGGTCCCTTGGGATTTGATCACCCGGTTCATCCGGCCCGGCAGGCGGTGTCCCGGGATCTCCTCGTAGCGCTCCACCACCCGGCAGAGCGCCCTGAGATCGATGTCGGCCGTTGCCCCGATCGCTTCGAAGAGGTTCACGGCGTCACCGCCCGCGAGGTTGCCGGAGGCCCCGATTTCAAACGGGCAGCCCCCGCGGCCCCCTGCGGAAACGTCGAAAAGGGCCACTCCCACCCTATCAGATCGCCTGAGGGCATTCAACGGGCCGGATGGCAGGTCAACCGATGTGCTTTCACGTTCCGGCCGCGATTGACATCCAAAGGCCCCCACACTAAGATTGAGGCGTCGGCCGGCCGTCAACACCGGGGTAGAGAGGAAAAGGCGATTTTCAATGGACGCATTCTGGCACTGGTGGCAGCACCTGCCCCAGCACATGAGCCCGGTCATTTTTCAAATCGGTGCTTTCAAACTGCAATACTACGGGCTCATGTACATCGTCGCGTTTGCCATCACCTACGGCCTGGTGCTCTACCGCCTGAAGCGCGAGAGCCGCTTTGCGGTCTCCCGCCCGCAGGTCAACGACCTCACCACGGTGATCATCCTGGGGCTGATGATCGGGGCGCGCCTGGGGTATGTCGTCTTCTACAACCTCTCCTATTTCATCCGGCACCCGCTCGAGATCTTCCTGCCCTTTGAGTTTTCCAACGGGATCACCTTTACGGGCATCTCCGGCATGTCCTACCATGGAGGGCTTATCGGAATTTTGGTGGCCGCCTGGCTCTACACGCGTAAAAACGGGTTGAGCCTGCGGGAGATGGCGGATCTCTACATCCCGGGCATCCCCTTAGGCTACACCTTCGGCCGCCTCGGCAACTTCATCAACGGCGAGCTCTACGGCCGGGTCACCACGGCGCCGATCGGCATGCACTTCCCGCTGGCGCCCGAGGGGGGGCTGCGCCACCCCTCCCAGCTCTACGAGGCCCTGTTCGAAGGGATTTTCCTGTTCACGGTGCTCTGGGGCCTCCGCCGCGTCAAGGCGCCCCAAGGCGCTATGCTCGCCTTCTACCTGATCGGCTACGGCACCGTGCGGTTCTTTATCGAGTTTTTCCGCGAACCGGACGCCCACCTCGGTTTCGTGCTCGGGTTTCTCTCGATGGGGCAGATGCTCTGCGCCGGGATGATCGCGGCCGGCGCGGCGCTTTTTTTCACCCTGCGCGGTGACCGGAGCCAAACAGCCTAACCGACCGATAGCCTCCTATCAAGACCCGCAGGCCTTAAGCTTGCGGGTTGCCATTGCCGGTTTTGAGCTTATTGTTGTGGGTTTGATATCCACCAACGCCATTTCTTCCGAAGGAGAGAACCACATGTCGGATCACTCGCAGGTGACGCTTTACAGCGGCGGCCACAAGGGCGCCGAGGCCGAGTTCGGGCGGCTGGCCGAAAAATGGGGTTTGCAGGAGGTGAACTTCTCCTTCGAGGGGCATGAGATCGAGCGCACGCGCGGGCTGCGCGTGCTCTCGCCGGCTGAGCTCGACAAGGGGGACGTGAGCATGGAGATCGTCTCCACCCGCATGGGCCGGAGCTACTCCAAGGCGGACAAGATCAGAAAGGTGATCCAGTCCATCTTCCACATGGTCAACAACGGCTACCAGGTGATCGCCGTCGGCTGGATCCAGACCGACAACACGGTCAAGGGCGGTACCGGCTGGGGGGTAGAGCTCGCCAAGCTCTTCAACCGCCACGTCAACGTCTACGACCAGGAGCGCCGGGGATGGTTCTCCTGGAAGAACAGCCAGTGGGCCGCCGACACCCCGGTCATCTCGGAGAAAACTTTTGTCGGCACCGGCACCCGCAACCTCTCGGAAGACGGCCGCAAGGCCATCCGGGATCTCTACGAGCGCTCCTTCGGCCCTGCGCGTAAATAATTCCATGCGGCTCCGCCTGATAAAACTCCAGGCGGAGTCGCATGTTACCCCCGGCGGCTGTCCCTTCCCACCAGCTGGCGATCGCACGCTGCGCCTCACCATCCGGGTTGAATATCGATTGATTTCAAAGTATAATGTCTGTCGCATGACATGAACCGGGCGTAGGCGGTGTTTAGATGCATCCGCCCGGTTCATTCCACATAGCTTCCGCGGCCGGCACCTGAAGGACCGGATCATGCCTGAAGCGCTTGAGTGGAAAACCCGCAAGGACCGGGTCGACCGGAAGCTTACGCCCCTCCATTAATATGATGAGAAGAATTGCGATCGCATGGATATTTCTTTTGGCCGGATGCGTGGGGATCCCCGAGAATGTGACGCCGGTCGAGGATTTCGAGTTGGCGCGCTACCTGGGCAGGTGGTACGAAATCGCGCGCCTGGACCACTCCTTCGAGCGCGGACTCTCCCGCGTCACGGCGGAATACAGCCTACGGGAGGACGGCGGCGTGCGGGTGGTGAACCGCGGCTACTCTGAAAAAGAGGGAGAGTGGAAAGAGGCCGAGGGCAGGGCCTACTTTGTCGGCCGCACCGACCAGGGCCACCTGAAGGTCTCCTTCTTCGGCCCCTTCTTCGGCTCCTACATCGTCTTCGAACTCGACCGCGGGAGCTACCAGTACGCCCTCGTGAGCGGTCCCGACCAATCCTATTTCTGGATCCTGGCGCGTCGCCCGGAGATGGACCAGGAGTTGAAAGAGCGGCTCATCGCCAAGGCCGCCGCGCGGGGCTTCGACATGAGCGGTTTGATTTTCGTGGGACATCATTAGGGTTGTGCCGAAAAACGGCCCATGCTATCGTTGATGGAATCGTAAAAAGTCCCTGACACAGACGACTTTGTAAAAAGCCCAAGATCAAGGCGCGCGAATTCCGTGTCGCGAGGCGTACTTTATAGAACGCCGCAGCGACCACGGGATGAAGCGCAACGCAGATATTGGGGTTTTTACGAAGTCGTCATCGTTAAGCTGCCGTTTGGGGCTGTTTGGGGTCAGACTGTTAAAAGAAAAAGAATGCCCTCCGAGAACCTCTACCGCGAGATCGTCGAGAACATGGTCGACGGGGTCTACTTCGTGGACCGCGAGCGGCGGATCACCTACTGGAACAAGGGGGCGGAGCGGATCACCGGCTACACGGCGGCAGAAGTGGTCGGCAGCTCCTGTGCCGACAACCTTTTGGTTCACGTCGATGCCCACGGCCGCGAGCTTTGCAAGGGCTCCTGCCCGCTGATCGCCGCCATGGCCGACGGCGGCCCGCACGAGGCTGAAGTCTATCTCCACCACAAGCAGGGCCACCGCCTGCCGGTCTGGGTGCGGACAGCCCCTTTGCGCGACCCCGCGGGCCTTTTCGCCGGCGCAGTCGAGATTTTTAGCGACATGAGCTCGCGCCAGGTGCTGGCCCGGCAGGTCGCGGAGTTGAAAAAGCTCGCCTTGATCGACCCGCTGACCGGAATCTCGAACCGCCGGCACTTTGAAACCCAACTGCACTCCCGGCTCGAGGAGCTCCGGCGAAGCGGGATCAGCTTCGGGCTGCTCTTCATGGACATCGACTATTTCAAGCAAATAAATGACCGCTATGGGCACGAGGTCGGCGACCAGGTGCTCAGGACCGTGGCCAAGACGCTCGAGCTTTCCGTGCGCCCCTTCGACCTTGTCAGCCGCTGGGGCGGGGAGGAGTTTGCGGGGGTTTTCCCGCACACGGACCTGGAGGACCTGCACGGTATCGCCGAGCGGCTGCGGGTTCTGGTCGGGCATTCGCAGGTCCCGATCGGGATCGGGGAGTTGTCGGTCACGCTTTCGATCGGCGGCGGCCTCGCCGTGCCCGGCGATTCGGCGGCATCCCTTCTCAAGCGCGCCGATGCCCTGATGTACGCGAGCAAAGAAAAAGGCCGCAACCGCACAACCATCGAGTCGCTCTAAAGGGTATCGTCAGAATAGGGATCCCCGCGGTCCTGGACGAATCCATCGCCTTCTGCTGGCGGCACTCGATGAAGGATTTCTGCCGCTGAGCCGGAGTCAGGACGGTTTGGCCAGTTCGCTGCGGATGGCCGTTCCCAGCGTCTCGATGGTGAAGGGTTTCTTGACGTAGGCGCCCGCTCTGAGCTTCTGGGCTTGGTGGACGCGGGCGGTCTCGGCAAAACCGCTGGTGATGATGGCCTTTTGGCGCGGATGGTGTCGGACCACCCGCTGATAGGTTTCCAAGCCGTCGATCCCGGGGTCCATGATCATGTCGAGAACGACGAGATCCGCGCGGTGGTTTTTCAGGAAGTCCAGGGCCTCTTCGCCGCTGGCCGCCGAGGTGACGGCGTAGCCCAGCTGGGAGATGATCCGGGCGGCGATCTCCCGCTGTTCCGGGATGTCGTCGACCACAAGCACGCGCTCGCCGTTGCCCCGCAATGCCTCGATGCCGTCGCTTCCGTCGCGTCGTGCCGGCTCCTGGCGGGTCACCGGGAAGTAGAGATCCACGGTCGTCCCCTGACCCTCGGTGCTGCGCAGGTCGATATGCCCCTCGTGGTCCTGCACCGTACCCCACACCACCGCCATGCCCAGACCGGTACCGCTTCTCCCCATTTTTTTTTTCGTGTAAAAAGGCTCGAAGATCCGGTGGAGATCCTCCCGGGCGATGCCGATCCCGCTGTCTGCGACCCGCAGCCGTGCATACTCCCCGGGGGGGATCTCATGGTAGCCGCGCAGCGCTTTTTCCAGGCAGCAGTTTTCAGTGGCGAGGCGGATGCAGCCGCCCGCGGGCATCGCCTCGGCGGCGTTCGAGATCAGGTTCATGATGGTCTTGGAGAGATGCACAGGAGAGCCTATCACATTGAGCAGCGCGGGGTCGAGGCCGGTCTCTACCTCCAGCAAGGGGTGGAAGGATTTCAGTCGCTCCATCTCCGGGCTGGACAGGTATTCGCTGATCAAATCGTTCAGGTTCACCACTTCGGAGACCGCCACCCCCCGGCGGGCGAGGGTGAGCAAATCCTGGACGATGGCGGCGGCTTTTTTGCCGGATTCCTGCATGACCTCGATCGGCCGCCTGAGCGGGCTCTCCTTGGGCAGGTCGAGCAGCAGCAGGTCCGGGTAGCTGACCACACCGGACAGTACGTTGTTCAGGTCGTGGGCGACCCCGCCGGCCAGAGTCCCGATAGCCTCCATTTTGCGCGACCGGCTGAGCCGTTCGAGGAGAGCCTCTTTTTCCTGCTGCGCCCGCCGCCGTTCGGTGATGTCGCGGGTCACCCCCAACACCCCGATCGGGGTGTTGTCGTTTCCGAGCAGGAAGGAGGCGGTGACCTCCGTCCACAGCCGGGTGCCGTCCTTGCGCTTGATCTGGAGCTCGAGGGTGGCGGGGGTGTGGAGCAGGACGGGATCCTGGGGGGCGGCCGTTCGCTGGCGGAACACGTTGAGGATCTTTTCAACCGACTCCGGGGTGAGGATGTCCTGGAGCGCGTGGGCCTTGTACTCCTCCGGGGTCCATCCCTGCTGCTGGACGACCACCGGGCTGACGTAGGTGAAGCGGAAGTCAAGGTCCATGGTCCAGATGACGTCGCTGATGTTCTCCGCCAAAAGCCGGTATTTGGATTCGCTTTGCCGCAGCTCCTCCCGGGTCTTGATCAGCTCCGTGCGCTCGGCGTGCAGTGTGGCGGAGGTCTGCAGGATTTTGCGGTTCAGGGATTGCATGCCGTTGAGCAGCACGGCCACCGCGATGGCGGACCCGGCCATCAGAAAAAGGAAATTGGTCCCGGCCGCGACAAACCGCGTCTGCGACAAAATGCCCTCCTGAACGCCCATTGCGGCCATGATCAGAAATGTCAGGGCATTGAGCGCAACGGCCGCCAGGGCGGCCTTCAATCCTAAGAGGACGCTGGCGATGACGGCAAAGGCAAACAACCAGGCGGGCCCGCCGCTGACGAATCCGACCTCCTTGATGATCAGGAGCCCCACCAGGTACAAAACGGCCAACAAAAGGCTGGAGCGAAGTCGCAAGCCCATCTGCGGCCGCAGCAGCAGCAATCCGACCAAAAGGAAGGCATTCAGGTCGGCCGCCAAGAGCGCCCAGCGCTCCTCTGTGATCGCCATGTAAGCGGCGGGGGCCAACCCCACCACGGACAAGGACCACCCGCCCGCGAGCGAGGCCACCAGGATGCGCTCCCGCCAGTAGTTCAATCCGTCGTGGACAGGGTCGCGGTGGGTGAAAAAAAGGAAACGGGCCACCAGAGGGCTGCTCGTTAGTTTTTGGGTGAAAGCGGAGATCTTCATCGCGCGTTTTCCGCCAGCATGGCATTTGCCGCTGCGGCCGTTATAGCCTCTGTTCTATTATACAGAAAATAGGATGTTTGGCCAAGCAGCCGGCGGGCGCCCGGCGGGGGAGGGGGTGGGCGGTGAAGAATCGGGAGTCGGGTCCGCCGGTCAATCGGCCGCCCGCTCTCGTTTCAGCTTGTCTCGCAAGGTCTTGCGGTCGATTTTGAGCACCGCCGCCGCGCGGGTCTTGTTGCCGCCCGCACGGTCCAGGACATGGCGGATGTATTCCTGTTCTACCTCCTCGAGGCTGCGGTCCAACCCCTGGCCGTCGATGAGGCATTCGGAGCGCATGGCGGCGGGCAGGTCCGGTGCGTCGATGACATCCCCCTCGGACATAGCGATCAACCGCTGGATCAGGTTCTCAAGCTCGCGCACATTGCCCGGCCAGCTGTAGCTCTCCAACGTTTCCAGGGCGCGATCCGAAAAATGGGGTGCGGGCCGGCTCATCTCCTCGGCATACTTGGCTGTGAAGTAGCGCGCGAGAAGAAGCGCGTCCCCGGCGCGGTGGCGCAAGGGGGGCAGGTCGATGTTGATGACGTTTAGCCGGTAAAAGAGATCCTCTCGGAAGCGCCCGGCGGCGATCAGGCTTTGCAGGATTTTGTTGGTGCCGGCGATGATGCGCACATCGACCGTTTGCGGTTTGGCCGAACCCACCATGCAGATTTCCCTCTCCTGCAGCACCCGCAAGAGCTTCACCTGCATGGGCAGGCTGGTCTCGCTCACCTCGTCCAGGAAAAGGGTGCCCTTGTGCCCGGTCTGAAAAAACCCGGCGCGGGTGTCGGTGGCGCCCGTGAAGGCACCCTTCACACGCCCGAAGAGCTCGCTTTCGAGCAGCCCCTCGGGAATCCCGCCGCAATTGACCGGCACAAACGGGTGCGCAGCACGGTCGCTGCGGTAGTGGATGGCGCGGGCGACCAGCTCTTTTCCGGTGCCGCTCTCCCCGGTGATCAAGACGTTCGCCTTGACCGCCGCGGCTTTTCGGATGGCATGGAAGACGGCCTGCATGGCCGCGGACGCCCCGATGATCCCTGCGGGGGCCGGGGTCGCGGCCTGCCCCAGGGTTCGCTGACGCTGGGTCGCGAGCGCCTTGGCGACGGCGTCGAGCAGCTCCTTGCGCGTGAAGGGTTTCGCCAGGTAATCCTCGGCCCCCAGACGGACCGCCTCCACCGCGCCGCCGATGGTCGGGTAGCCGGTCACCATGAGGATGCCCACCCCCCGGAAGTTGTTGCGGATGTGCCGGATCAGGTCCAGGCCGCTGACCTTGGGCATCTTCATGTCGGTAATGACTAAATCGCAGGCGCTCTCCTTCAAGAGGCGCACAGCCTCATCGGCGCCGGAGGCGGTAAGGACCGTGTGGCCCGCCGGCAGGAGGTGCCGTTTAACCAGCTCGAGGGCGTCGGGCGAGTCATCCACAACCAGGATGGTGGCCGGCAGGAGGCCCGGGGAGGAGGGGGGAGCGTTCACGTCGGTTTCCTCCAGATGGGGAGCGGTTGAGGCTGTTACGGATTGCCGCCGCTCGGCAGGTAAACCCGGAATTCGGACCCCTTGCCGGGAGTGCTGCTGACCTTGATCCGGCCGCGGTGGGATTTGACGATCCCGTGCACGACCGACAACCCTAGCCCGGTTCCCTGGTCGATGTCCTTGGTGGTGAAAAACGGCAGAAAAATCTTTTCCCTGATCGCCTCCGGGATTCCGGTGCCGGTGTCGCGCACGCTGAGCAGGACCTCCGCTCCCCGGCGCCGGGTGCTTACGGCCAGCCGGCCGCCGGCATCCATCGCGTGAATGGCGTTGATGACGAGATTGACCAGGATCTGCCGGATCTGGGCTTCGTCGGCGGGAATGGCCGGGAGATTCTCCTGCAGTGCCAGCGCGAGGTCGATGCCCTGTTGGGTGCAGCGGGTCTCGAAGAACGAGGCCACCTCGGCCGCCAGGCGATTGACGTCCACGGGATCCTGTCGGGGGGAGATCTGCCGGGCGAAGAGGAGCAGCTTGCGCACGACCTCGCGGGCGTGCAGCGCGGCGGCTTCGATCCGGGCAAGATCGGATGCGGCCTGGGCCGGCATGCCGGGGATCTCCGTGAGCAGCTCGGCGAACCCCAGGATCCCGGTCAGCGGCTCGTTCAGCTCGTGGGCCACCCCGGCCGCGAGCTTGCCGATGGTGGCGAGCCGGTCGGCGTGCTGCAGTTGCGCCTGCAGCCGAGCTTTCTCCGATTCGGCCTCCTTGCGTTCGATGATCAGGGCGATCTCGCGGGAAACCGAGTCGAGCAGGCGGCGCTCTTCGGCCAGAAACGGCCCCTCGTCCAGTTCGGGCCGGGGCTCGCGGTAAATGACCTCCACCTTGCCGCGGTGGAGCCCCCCGACGACGATCGGCGCGGACTGCGTGTCGGCTGCGGGGAGAAAGCCCGGGGTGTGAAAGCTCCGGCCGTCAAGGGTGACCCGCGCCTGCGTGATGTCCGGGTGCAGGTAGGCGGCCGGCAGCAGTTCGATCCCCCGCTGCAGGAAGGAGTCCAAAGGCAGGGCGCTCTCCATCGCGAGGCTCGCGATGCTGTACATGCAGGTGAGCTCTTTGACACGCTCCCTGAGCTCGAAACGGGAGCGGTTGTGGCTGAGGGACAGGCCGATGAGGGCGGTCAGCCGATCGAGAATGCTGCGGGAAACGGCATCCGCTCGCCGTTCCGCTGGGAAGGAGAGTGCCAGGCAGCCGCGCAGGGACCGACCGCCTGGAATCAGCAGAAAAAGGTGCCGCACCGCCTCCTGCCGGAGCGGTGCGGATCTTTTCCGGCGTCCGTCGGCCAACATGAACACCACCGGGCGGCCCACCGCAGCCGGCCGTTCGAGCGGACTCAGCATTTTAAACTTTTCGATCAGGGCGCGGGGAACAGACTCGATGACCTCGATACAGCTGCCGGGTGGGGTCTTTTTCTCTTTCCACCCGCTGACATCAGTGGGGTCGGCGCCCACACATTTGGCATGGAAAAGCGTTTGCTTTTCCTGATAGACGAATTCAACGACCTCGCATTCGAAAAAGCGAAACAGACTGAGAGCGACCTCCTTCAGCACCGCCAGGGTCATCCGGCCCTCGGCGGTCGCGGCGATGATCCGGTCGAACAGCTCCCGGTAGGCGTCGACGCTTTTGCCGGATAGGGGCTCACGTGAATCCCCGAACGATGTTGAGTAGGCAGAGGCTGTCACGGCCGATCGTCCATGATGTCACCCTAAAAAGCAAAGCTGCCGGCCCGGCAGCTTTGCAGGCGCATCCATACCGCAACCGGGCCGCGGGCCTTTAGGCGCGTCCCCGCAGCCGGGCCGCCTGCGCGACGCGGTCGACCGCGATCATGTAGGCGGCGTCGCGCATGTACACCCGGCGCGAATCAGCCAGATCGGCCATGGCGTTGAAGGCCTTGGTCATGACGGCGTCCAGGCGCTGCAGCACCTCGTCCCGCTCCCAGTAGAAGTTCATGGCGGCCTGAACCTGCTCGAAATAAGAGCAGGTCACCCCGCCGGCGTTGCAGAGGAAGTCCGGAATGACATAGATTCCACGCTGCTGCAACACAGGGTCGGCATCCGGCGTGGTCGGACCGTTCGCACCCTCGGCAATCAGGCTCACGCTGCCGGCGATCTTTCGCACCGTATCGGCGTTGATCTGGTTCTCCAGGGCGCAGGGGACGAGGATGTCCACCGGCTGCGTGATCCACTCCTCGCCCGGCAGCACCTCGTAGCCGGCGGCCGCGGCTTTCCCGCGGTCGATGGCCCCATAGCTGTCGGTGATGGAAACCAGGAAGTCCGGATCGACCCCGTCGGCATGGCGATAGGTGTAGGCGATGTTGTCATGGCCGTCCCAGCAGGAGACGCACAGCGCCTTGCCGCCGGCCGCGGTGAACCA
>JBFYWX010000296.1:0-4463 GCA_041310825.1 Desulfobacteraceae bacterium
TCCGCTGCACCTCCGAGGTGCCCTCGCCGATCTCGAGCAGCTTCTGGTCGCGGTAGAATCGCTCGACGTCGTATTCTTTCATCAGCCCATAGCCCCCGTGCAGCTGAACGGCATGGTTGGCGCACCGGTACATCACCTCGGAGCAGTAGAGCTTGGCCATGGCCGCTTCCTTGGAAAAGGCGAGGTTGTTGTCGCGCAGCCAGCAGGCTTTGTAGAGCAGGAGGCGCGCGCACTCGATCTCCATGGCCATGTCGGCCAGCTTGAAGGCATTGGACTGGAAGGTGGCGATGGGGCGGCCGAACTGCTCGCGCTCATTGGCATAGCGCACCGCCCGGTCGAAGCAGCCCTGGGCCCCGCCGAGACCCATGGCGGCGATCGAGAGCCGGCCGCCGTCCAGGGTCTGCATCATCTGGTGAAAGCCGTTGCCCCGCGGCCCCAGCAAATTCTCCTTGGGCACCCGGCAATCCTCGAAGTAGAGCTCGGCCGTGTTCGAGGAGCGCCACATCATCTTGCCGTGCATGGCCCGGGCGGTAAACCCCGGGGTGCCGGCCTCCACCAGGATGCAGGAGAGCTCGGGCTTTCCGTCCGCCCGGGCGCCGGTTTTGGCCAGAACGGTCACCCCGCTGGTGATGGTGGTGGCAGCGTTGGTGATGAAGATCTTGCTGCCGTTGATGACCCATTCGTTTCCGTCCAGGATCGCCGTGGTCTTGGAGTTGGAGGCATCCGAGCCGGCATTGGGCTCGGTGAGACCGAAGCCCCACAGGGCATCCCCCTTGCAGAGCGCGGGCAGGTATCGCTTCTTCTGCTCCTCGCTGCCGAAGTAGTAAAGCGGACCGACACCGAGCGAGTTCTCGGCCGCCACCGTGGCCGCATGGGAGCCGTCCACGCGCGCGATCTCCTCGACGGCGATGATGTAGGAGAGATAGTCCATGGCCTGGCCGCCGTAGGTCTCGGACACGAACACGCCAAACAGCCCGAGCTCGGCCATCTTTTTCATGGTTTCGTAGGAAAACTCCTCCTTCTCGTCGAGCTCCCGGGCGACCGGTAGAATCTCGTTTTCGGCGAAGCTGCGCACCGACTCCCTGAGAATCTCGTGTTCCGAAGAAAGCCTGAAATCCATCGCCGCATCCTCCGCTGAGCGCTCTTGGAATGGGAAGTCAAACCTGTTAGATTGGTGCCCGTCCAGAAACGGCGTCTTGCGGCCCCTGCCGGCCTTCTCGCTCTTCGCAATCCTCGGCGCAAATCCCCCGCCTCCGGTTGCGACATCGCTGCGGCCTTGGCCTGAACCGCAATCCACCCTTTCTGGACGGGCACCAGAAAAAGCGAAGCCGACATCGGCATGAGTTTCATATAAACAAACCTAACCGATGTCAATGTCCTAAATGGGCTTCAGGATCTAAACGGACGCCCATGGACAGGTAACCGTCGGGGGAGATGAGTCCTACACGTTCACAGCGTGGCGGTACACGTTCACGTACACGAAAACGGGATGAAACGGGAGCACGCGAAGCCGGGAAGCGGAAGACGTGTACGGGTACGTGAACGGGTACGGTTAGGGGTACGGTGATGAGACAACCACTGCCGGCTTATCCAGGGCTGGTGACGGGGTGAACACCTCAGCCGATACGATATCAACTGAGTGTAGTGAGATCCATGCCTGAGCTGCCCGAGGTAGAAACCATTGTACGGGACCTGAACGCCGCCGGGATCGTCGGAAAAACCGTGTCGTGCGCACGAGTCAACTGGGCGCGGACCGTTGCGGAGCCCTCCCCCACGGAATTCTGCCGGCTGATGGAGAAAAAGAGGATCACGGCCGTCGATCGCCGCGCGAAGTTCCTGGTCTTCCGCTTCGCCGACGGTCAGACCCTGCTCCTGCACCTACGCATGTCGGGGAGGCTGCACCACGTCCCGGCCGAGAGCCCGCCATCGGCCCACGAGCACGTCATCCTGGCCTTCGAGGACGGCAGCGAGCTGCGCTTCCACGATACCCGCAAATTCGGCCGGGTCCACCTGCTGGACGACGCCAACAGAATCCTCGGCCGCCTCGGGCCCGAGCCCCTGGATACCGGTTTCACCGCGGAGCGGTTTGCCCGGATGCTTGCGGCCCGCGGCCGCCTGCTGAAACCCTTGCTCCTCGACCAATCGTTTCTGGCCGGACTGGGCAACATCTACGCCGATGAAGCCCTGTGGGCGGCCCGGCTTCACCCGCTGCGGCGTTCGGACTCCCTCGGCGCAGCCGAGGCGAAGGCCCTGCACGCGGCCATCCGCCGGGTGCTGCGCCGAGGCATCCGCAACCTCGGCACATCGCTCGGCACGGGCAAGGCCAACTTCTATTCCGTCTCCCGGCGCCGCGGGCGCAACAGCGACGAGCTCAAGGTCTTCCGCCGCACCGGGGAGCCCTGCCCCCGCTGCAACGCCGTGATCCGGCGCCTCATCGTGGGCCAGCGCAGCACGCATATTTGCCCACGCTGCCAACCGCACAGGGAAAGATGAAGGGTTATCAATACCTCGACTATGCGAAAAATTGTCCCTCAACCTGTGGGAGCGGCTCCCGGCCTTCGCAGCCTGTACTTCGGCGGAGTAGGCTCCAGCCGCGATTTCTTTTTAGAGCAGATCGATCGCGGCCGGAAGCCGCTCCCACAGTAAAAACCGGGATGATCCCCACGAATCGAACCGGAGGAGTATGGAGAAAAGCGACCGATTGATTGCGCCGGCGGACTATGCGCCGGACGGCTCGCATCTCACGGTGGCGGCAGCGTATTGGGAGCGCCTCGAAAGCATAGACCCGTTGTTGCTTGCCGCCCGCACCCAGTTCCGCCCGAGGCCGGAAGGCGGCCTCGTGTTCCCCTTTTTGGACGTGGATGTCCTGGTGGACCCGAAAGCCCGCTGCCTGCGGCGTCAAACAGGCGACCGGTGGGTGGTTTTCAACGACCCCCTGCTCGAGCTCGCGGTCGTGCTCTACCTGATCAACGTGCAGGACGTCTATCCGCTCGGACGGGACATCGTCGGGCCGAAGGATTTGAAGGAGGGACACTTCTTCCGGGGTCCGCACGAATTCAAGATCGCACCGCTGGTGGATCGGTTCGGGCACCACCCGGGCGGCTTCCGACAGGCAGCCGCGGGACTGGGCGGCGAACCGGTCGCAATGGCCGACGCCGCGTTCAGGCTGAAGCCCTTTCCGCGGGTCCACCTCTACTACCTGCTGTGGGAAGGCGATGAGGAGTTCGCACCGCGGCTCACCATTCTCTTCGAGCGCTCGATCGAAAACGTGCTCGCCGCCGACGCCATCTGGGCCCTGGTCAACCGGGTCTCGGCGGCACTGCTCGAAGCCGCCTCAGAATGAAATGACCCCGGTGTAGTTTTCCGGGGTGATGGCCAAAAGCTCGTCTTTGACCGCACGGGGGATCTCCAAGGTCTCGATGAAGTCGGCGATGGCCTGCCGGTCGATCTTCGCGTTCGTGCGGGTCAGCTCCTTGAGAGCCTCGTAGGGCCGGGGGTAGCCCTCGCGGCGCAGGATGGTCTGGATGGCTTCCGCTACGACCGCCCAATTGGCCTCGAGATCGCAGCGGATGGCCTCCTCGTTCAGAATCAGCTTCTCCAGGCCCTTGTGCAGGGATTTCAACGCGATCAGGGTGTGGGCGAAGGGCACCCCGAGGATGCGGGTCACCGTGGAGTCGGTCAAGTCCCGCTGCAGGCGGGAGATGGGCAGCTTCGCCGCCAGGTGCTCGAGCAGGGCGTTCGCCACCCCGAGGTTCCCCTCGGAGTTCTCGAAATCGATCGGGTTCACCTTGTGGGGCATGGTGGAGGAGCCGACCTCGCCGGCCTTGATCTTCTGCTTGAAGTAATCCATCGCGATGTAGGCCCAGATGTCACGGTCGAGATCGATCAGGATGGTGTTGATCCGCCGCAGGTTATCGCAGAAGGCGGCCAGGTGGTCGTAGTGCTCGATCTGGGTCGTGGTGCGCAAGCGGGTGAGCGCCAGGGTCTCGTTCACCAGCCGGTCGGCGAACACCGGCCAGTCGATCTGCGGGAAGGCGGCCACGTGGGCGTTGAAGTTACCGGTGGCCCCGCCGAACTTGGCCGCAAACGGCACCCGCCGTATCTGCTCCATTTGGGCCTTGAGTCGCTCGACGAAGACGAAGAACTCCTTGCCCAGGCTCGTGGGGGAGGCCGGCTGACCGTGGGTGCGGGCGAGCATCGGCACGTTTTTCCAGTCGCGCGCCCGCTTCTCTAGTCCGGCCACCACCGCCACGAGCTCGGGTTCGAGCACCTCCAGCCACGCCGCCTTCATCGCGAGCGGCAGCGCGGTGTTGTTGATGTCCTGGGACGTCAGGCCGAAGTGGATGTACTCCTTGAACGCCCCCAACCCCAGCGTCTCGAACTCCTCCTTGAGGATGTACTCCACCGCCTTGACGTCGTGGTTGGTGACGCGCTCGACGTCCTTGACCCGCTGGGCGACATGC
>JBFYWX010000354.1:0-2482 GCA_041310825.1 Desulfobacteraceae bacterium
CCGTACTTCATGTCGGGCAGCCAGATGTCCACGACATCCTTCAAAAGATCGATCGTCTCGGTGTATTCGTAGCCCCCGCAGTTGTAGACGACGGGCAGGTTGAGCCCTTCCCCGGCCGCGCGCCTCAGGGCCGGAAGGATCCATGGCAGCAAATGGGTGGCCGTCACCAGGTTGATGTTGTGGCACCCCTGGGCCTGAAGGTGGAGGAGCTTGTGCGCGAGCTCCGCTTCCGGAAAGAGCCGCCCCTCCCCCTCGTGGGAGATCTGGTAGTTCTGGCAGAAGAGGCACTTCAACGTGCAGTGGGTGAAGAAGACGGTGCCCGAACCGCCCGTGCCCGAGAGCGGGGGCTCCTCGCCGTGGTGGGGGAAGATGCTCGAGATGACAAGCCCGGCCGGAGCCCCGCAGAAGCCGGTCTCGCCGGCGGTCCGGTCGACCCCGCAGCGCCGGGGGCAGAGCGCGCAGGCTGACGCGATCTGATGCAGCGCGGCGATACGCCGCTCCCAGTCGGCGTCGGTGAGATAGGTGTAGGCTGCCTGCAGCACTAAAGTTTCACGAGCGCGAGGATCTCTTTTTCCTGCGACTCGGCCTCGGCCTCGAGCCGCTCGGCTTCCTGCGCGAGCTCCGTGGTGAAGGCCGCATCCCGGATGGAGCCGAGGTTGATCCGGACATTGTAGACTGCCGTGCGCGCGGCCATGCGGGCGGCGAGCACGCCGGCGGCCGCATCGGAGGCGGCGTTAGGGTTGCCTTTCACGATCACGGTCCGGCCAAGCGCCATCAGCGCCGCCGCCTTTCGGGCGACCGACAGCGGGACAAGGGCTGCATGTTTGAAGGCCTCCTCCACGGCGCGACCCCGGAGGGCCTTTTCATCATCGGTCGTCTTCGGCAGCTGGAACGCCGATAGGACCTGTGCGTAGGCCTTGGAGTCCCGGTCAATGTCCACGACGGCCGCCGCACGCAGCTCCGCCGCCTTTAGCGCCAGCGCGCGCATCTCGGCATCCACGCCTTCGAATTTTTTCCGCCCGATGGTCAGGTTCGCCACCATTTCGACCAGGGCCGCCGCCAGCGCGGCGTTCAGGGCGGCCGCGCTGCCGCCGCCGGGCAGAGGATCGCCCGATGCGGTCCGGGCCAGGTACTCGTTGATCGCAAGGTCTGCTAACACCCAGCACCTCCCGCGTATTGTTTTTTGAACACCACCCTACCCTTCTTGACGACGGCCGCCACCGTGTTGACCCCGATGCGGTACGGGATGAACCGAGAGGATGGCGCTTCCAGGATGACCACGTCCCCCTGTTTGCCGGGGTCGAGGCTCCCCACTAGATGGGCCCGGTCCAGGGCGGCGGCGCCGTTGATCGTGAGCGCGGTTACGATCTCCTCCGGCGTGAGGCCCACGTAGAGCGCCGCGAGGGCCGCGACCAGCGGGATCGACTCCGAGAAACAGCTGCCCGGGTTGAAATCGGTGGCGAGCGCCACCGCACAGCCGGCGTCGATCATGAAGCGGCCCCGGGCATAGGGCTCCCGGAGGCTGAAGGCCGTCCCCGGCAGGAGGGTCGCCACCACCCCGGCGGCGGCGAGCGCGCTGATGCCCGCATCGGAGGCCTGCAGCAGGTGGTCGGCCGAGACAGCCCCCAGCTCCGCCGCCAGCTCCGCCCCGCCCAAAGCAACGATTTCGTCTGCATGGAGCTTGGCCTTCAAACCGAACCGCCGCGCGGCCGATAACAGCCGCCGGGATTGTTCGATAGAAAAGACGTTCTTCTCGCAGAAGATATCGCAGAAGCGAGCGAGTTTGCGTGCGGCCACCTCCGGCAGGACCGTGTCGACCAGGTAGTCGATGTAGGCATCCTCCCGCCCCTTGAACTCGGGCGGGACCGCATGGGCCCCCATGAAAGTCGGCACAATGTCGATCGGGTGCCGGGCGTCGAGTGCCGCCATGGCCTCGAGCTGCTTGATCTCGGTCTCGCGCTCCAGGCCGTAGCCGCTTTTACCCTCAACGGTCGTCACCCCGAAAGCCAGCATGGAGTCCAGCCGGCGCAACCCGGATTGAACCAGCGTATCGATCCCGGCCGCCCGCGTGGCGCGCACGGTGCTGAGGATCCCCCCCCCGCGCGCGAGGATTTCCATGTAGGTCTCTCCCTTCAGCCGCCAGGCGAACTCCTCCGCACGGTCGCCGCCGAAGACGAGATGGGTGTGGGAGTCGACGAACCCCGGCAGGACGGACCTGCCCGACGCATCGATCGTTTCGAAGGCGTAGCGATCCTTGCCGGAGGCCTTGAGCCACGCGAGAACCTCGGCCGTGGTTCCCACCCGGGTGATGGTGCCCTGCTCGATCGCGAGCGCCCCGTCGGGGATGATGCCGAGCGCGGCCATCTCCCGCCCCTTCTTGGCGGCAAACCCGCTGCAGGTGACCAGCTCCGCGGCGTGGGTGATGAGGAGGTTTGCGGTCATTCGTAGATTCTGGATTCCAGCACCTGCTCCGGATTGAAGT
>JBFYWX010000394.1:0-4943 GCA_041310825.1 Desulfobacteraceae bacterium
GTTCAAAACTTGAAACGAAAAGCTAAAGAATTGGGCTATGCGCTGGTTGAAGCCGTCGAAAAACAACCCAAACCAGAAACTGCTTAAATCCAAGTACCTACGGGTAAGTTACTTGGAAGTCGTTAATGGACGAGTTTACAAGATCAGGCCATGGCGCGCTGCGCCGCTTGATTTCTGTCGTTTTCCTTTTCGGAACAAATCCCCCTTCGCCCCTTTTGAAAAGGGGGTGGGGGATATCGTCAACCATCGAAAGTGAACCGGCCCAGGTAGTCTTCGAGCCGCTGCCGGGCCTCGCCGGTGAGCGGCGGGCAGTCGGCGGCCGTCTGGACCCCTTCGGCCGCACGGGCGGCGAACACCATGCAAGTCGGCTCCCCGCATTCGCGGCAGTTGGTCCGCGGCAGCAGCTTGATGATTTCGAAGATCTGGGGCCTGGGGGCGCCCTCGAAGCTCGGGGGGATGGAGGCGCGGCTCTCCCAGGCCTGGTTGATCTCGCGCTGCAGCCACTCCAGGATCTTGTCCGCCTCGGCCGCATCGTTCAGGGCGTTGATGGCGATTTCACGGCCGTGGACCGTGATCAGCCGCCCCCGGGATCGAAACATCACCGCCGGGGGGCCTTTCAGGTATTCGAAGCCCCCCAGCACGGCGTTCAGATACGGCAGGGCGTCGGAGACATCCTGGTCCAGGCGGGCGATGCAGTGCAGGGATTCAAACTGCGGGTTGCACTCCGCGCGGAATATTTTTTTGGTGTAGCTTTCCAGGAGCAGGTAGCACCCCTTCTCCGGCTATTTACTGGCCGGAATAATTTCCCCAAACACCTGCACCTGAATTTGCGGGCGAATGGGGCTGTCGGTTTCGAGGGTCACCGCATCGACGATCCGGCCCGGCTCCTGCCGCGTGCTGCTGATGGTGAGCTCATAATACGGCTTGCCGTCGGCCGTCATGGGCGTCATCCCGAAACGGATATAGTCCCCCCGCATCGCCCGGATGTTCTTTATCTTGAAGGGGTGCTCGGGCCGAGGCACGATCCGGACGGTCACGCTCACCGGGTCTCCCACCCGGCCTGTCAGGCGTACCCGCTCCGGCTGGATGTCGGCAAACTTCTCGACCCTGCCGCTGAGGATCAACTCCGCCACTGGACGCAGGGGGTCGTTGGTGAAGACGACAACCGATTCGCGGATGCTGCGCCCGCCGTAGCCGGCCGTTTTAAACTCAACCGAAATTTTTCCCTCGCCGCCGGGAGGGATCTGCCTCGTAGAGGAGGCCGCCGTGCATCCTCAGCCGGTCTTGATTTTCAAAATCTCCAGATCGGCACCGCCCTTGTTGTGAACGATGAAATCATGCCTGACGGGCTGCCCCTCAAGAGCGCGCGCGAACTGAAAGCTGGGCTGGGGAAAAACGGCCTCCGGTGCCAGCCCTGTGGGCTGGGAGCTGAGGGCCGGAGTGCCGACGAAGAAAAAGACCCATCCCCATGTCAAAGCGAAAATCCAGTGCATCAGACATTCTCCATTTGCCGCAGGCCGGCCTTGGCGGCCGCTGCACGGGCGTGGTTCCGGCTGATCAGGCCGGGGTGGAACACGCCGATGAATAAAAAGGCCCCGATGGCGAGAAAGACGATATCCCGGATCAGGTAGTACGTCGTCGACATCGCCTCGGCATCGCTGCCGGTGCTGAAGCAACCGCAGTTGACATCGAGTCCGCGCGCCATGTTGAACAGCAAGGCGGCCAGAAAAAACGCCAATAGCCCGTTGACCGCCAGCACCGCCCCGGGCATCCAGATCCCGGCCAATAGGCAGAGCCCCAGAAAGAGCTCAAGCCACGGCAACGAGAGCGCTGTCAGGTTGATCAGGGCATCGGGCAGAATCTGATAGTTGTAGACGTCCTTGGCAAAGGCCGCCGGCTGAGCGATCTTGTCGATGCTGGCGTAGATGAAAATGCCACCCATGAAGAGCCGCGTCGCCAGCAAGGCCCATCCCATGATCCGGAAGCGCAGCAACAGGGAAGTTCGCCCGGAATCTCCCTCCCCGGTGCCGGGCTTTTTTTGATAATTTGCACTGTTTGAAGCGGTCACGATAATATGCTTTCTTCAAGAGGGGAGGTTGGCCAGAAAAGGATTGACGATGAAGTAAATTCCCAGCAGGCAGATCACGGCCCCCGCGGCCTTGCGGAACCAGCCGCCGGCGCCTTGCCAGGCGCTGTTTTCGACCAGGCGGCGGACGGCGGCGGTGGAGCTGCCGGCAACGGCGATCGGCAGGCAGTGGCCGATGGCGAAGAGCAGGATGAAGAGGATCCCGGTCGCTATCTCCTGCTGGACCGTGATGATGGCGAGAATCGGTGCGATGAAACCGAAGGTACACGAGCCCGAGAGAATGCCGTAGCCCAGGCCCAGTCCGAAGGCGCCGGGGAGTCCCCTGAAATTCAGGCGGTAGAGAAGACTGCCGGACATGGTGCATTTTTCCACCCCCAGCATCCCTAATGCGACCCAGATCAGCACCCCGCCGATCAGGATCTGCCACCAGTTGCCGATGTCCCCCAGCATGCGGCCGAGCAGGGCGCAAATGGCGCCGATGACGGCGATGGTGATGAAAAGCCCGCCGCTGAAGGCCACGGCATAGCCCGCGGCCTGGCGCGGCACCAGCGTTTTCTGCTGGCCGCCGACGTAGGCGACGATGAGGGGGATCGACGCCAGGTGGCAGGGGCTGAAGAGGACGCTGATCATGCCCCAGACGAAACACCCCGCCGCGGCCAGGGCTGTCCCGGCCACCATCCATTCGTTGACCGCCAGGAAAATCGCATCGAGCATTTAGTTCACTCCGATCTTGGAGAGTACGTTTCTCACCTCAGCCTCGGCAAAAAAGCCTTCGTAGCGAAACACTTCCTTGCCTTCGCGGTCGTAGAACACCTGGACCGGAATGGAGCGGATGCCGAAACGCGCCGCCAGCATTTTTTCCTCCCCGACATGGACAAAGACGACGTTCAACCGGTCGGGGAAGTCCTTGCGGAGCTTGTCGAGAATGGGCTGCATCATGTCGCAGGGGATGCAGCCCGAGGCGCCGAACTCGATCAAGGCGACCTTGCCGGAGGCCCGCGCCCGGTCGACCGGGTTGTCGCGCGCCGGGGCATTTTGCGCTTTGACCCATTCCGCGTTGATTTGGAGCGACAGCCGCTTTTCCAGGGCGGCCAGGTATTCCTGGACGGCGTCGGACTTTTTGTTTTGGAGAAGCAGCTGCTTGATCGGCTCGGCCACCTGCTCGTAGGGTGCGCCGCCGACCATCTCCTTGTTGGCCTCATAGAAAGCGCGCGCCTCGGCATCGGAGACGGACGCCTTGGCCGTCACCTGGCTGAAGAGCCGCTGGACGGCCTGATCTTCCGGCAGGTTGGGCGTGGTTCCCGGCACCGCCCGGGCTTCGCGCACGATGATCCGCCGCGAGGCCTCCTGCTCCAGGAGATAGAAGCGGCTTTTTTCGAGCTGGGGGCGCAGCTCGGGTTCGGCCTGCTGCAGCATCCGGTCGATATCCGCCGCCCGGATCTCGATCCCGGCAGCTTTCAACAAGACATCCCCCGGCAGGTCGACCAATCGGGCCGATCTCAGGACCCCGGCGGCCAGGCCTGGAAAACGTGTTTCGACCGTCTCTGGCGGCGAGGCCGCGAAAACGGCCCCCGGAAAGAAAAAAAGGCCGATCAAAAAGATCGCTGAAGTGAACCTATACAATCGTTTATGGATAGACACTATTTAACTCCCATTCGGGTCAGTTGGTCGACGATGGCCTTCTCGCTCATGAATCCCACGTGGCGGGCGACCTCCTTGCCGTTGGCGTCGAAAAAGATCTGGGTCGGAATGGCCCGGATGCGGAAGCGGTCGACCTGATCGCGGTGCTTGTACACGTCGATCACCACGATGACCGCGCGGTCCTTGTAATCCTTTTCGAGTTTGGCCAGGATCGGGGCCATCATTTTGCAGGGCACGCACTGGTCCGCCCCCAGATCGATCATGGTGACCATGCCCTTTACCGGCAGGTGGTTGAAATCCTGGGTTTGGGCCATGCCGATGCCCGCCCCTGCCAGGAAAAAGAGAACGACGGCCGGCAAGGCTGCGGCCGGCAACGCCCGGAACAAGTTGTTTGGTTTATGCGGCGCCCTCATCCGCAGCCCCCTTACTTTCTGATCCAATTTTTGATGTCCTGCTTGCTCGGTACCTTGCCGACGCTCTTCACTTCCCCGTCCACGACGACGGAGGGGGTGCCGAAAACCCCGTATTCCGCAATCTTGAGCATGTCCGTGACCTTCTCGACCGTGGCCTCAACCCCGGCCTCGGCGACCGCCTCCTTGACGATTTTTTCGGTCTGCTGGCACTTCGGGCAGCCGGGACCCAATACTTTGATGTTCATATCCTATCACCCTCCCAATTATTTGGTTGTTGGAATTTTTATGCAGGTTTCATATTCTTGACGCCGCGAGCCACTGCTTCAGTTGGGATTTCGACGGTACGCGCCCGACGGCCATTACCTTGCCGCCGATGACCAGTGCCGGGCTGCCCATGACGCCGTAGCAGGCGATCTGCTTATTATCGCGGACATGCTCCAGGTCGGCCGGCAGGCTCAGCTCGGCCATGACCGCCATCAGGTCGCGCTCCAGCCGGTCGCACTCCGGGCATCCGGGACCCAGGACCTTGATCAGGAGGGGTCCCGACGGGTCATCCGGCAGGGGCTCGCCGACGAGCTTCCGGTATTCGCGGTAGAAGGCCTCCTCGTAGCCGGCGCGGGCCTTTTCCACGATGTAGTTCGAACCGGCCCAGCCGCTCCATCAGCGCGGCCTTGATCTCGGCCTCCGGGCGGCCGGCGAAATCGTTGGCCACCTCTTCCAGCGCCGGTTTCAAGTCGATGATGCCGATGCGATGGCCCCCGACCATGATTTGAGTGACTTCGTGTTCCGGCATGGGTGTCTCC
>JBFYWX010000398.1:0-3089 GCA_041310825.1 Desulfobacteraceae bacterium
CGGACGCCGCCGGCCCAGAGGTTGCGGGCCATGCACTCGGTCCACTGATCCAGGTCCTCCGCCGTGTAGGGCCCGGTGATCGGCTTGCCGGTCGTGCCCGAAGAGGCATGCACCCGCACCACCTCCGTGAGCGGCACGGCGCACAGGCCGAAGGGGTAGTTGTCCCGGAGGTCGTTCTTGACCGTAAAGGGCAGCTTGGCGATATCATCGAGCGATTTGATGCTCTTGGGCGAAACGCCCGATTCGTCCAGTTTCCGGCGGTAAAAGGGGATGCGCGCATAGGCCCACTCGACGGTCTCCTTCAACTGGCGCAGCTGGAATTTCTGAAGCTCGGCGATCGGCATCGTTTCGAATTTTTCGTCCCAGTACTTCTGGTTTGACCGCTTCTCTTCGCGCGCTTTACTCGGCATAAATGGACCCTCCCCCCCTTTGGATCCGTGCCCGGAAGCAGGCACGGGGCAACGGTTGTATGGATATCCCACCGGTCGCACCGGGGTCAGGCGTTTTGAGCGGCCGCAAACCCCAGGTCGAACGCCTTCAAATTGACATCCAAAAAATTGGCCTTGACCTTGCGCTGCAGGGCGGTCTTGACGACCTCGGCGGGCAGCGGCAGCACGCCGGTCTGGGTCAAGGCGCCCAGGAGCACCATGTTGACCGACAACACGTTGCCGGCCTCACGGGCCAGGGCGGAGGCGTTTAAGGCGATCAACCGGGCGGTCTTGGCCCGGATCAACTCCTGGAGGCGCTTCAAGTCCGGATAGGTCCCCAGGCCGATGTTGACGGTAAACGGCATCAGCGGGGCGAGGTTGGTGATGACGACACTGTCGCGGTTGCATTTGGCGAGCGCCCGCAGGGTCTCCGCCGGCTCGAAGCCCATCAGCACGTCGGCGTCGCCATCGGAGATGATCGTACTGTGGGCGTCGCCGAAAATCAGGGCCGATTCAACGACGCCGCCGCGCTGGGCCATCCCGTGGACCTCGCTCATGCGCATTGGAATCCCTGAGAGCAGGGCCGCTTCTCCCAGGACGCTGGAGGCGAGCAGATTGCCCTGTCCGCCGACGGCTACCATCACGAGTCGTTTGGTTTCCATAAACTTCCTCATCACTTCTTTTCCTCCTTCACCGGCAGGATCGCATTCTCCGGACAGATCTGGGCGCAGAGCGCGCAGCCGGTGCAGAGGTTGGCGTCGATCTTGATCCGCTCGTTCCAGACGTAAAACGCCGGGCAGGCGAGCCGCGTCATGCAAACGCGGTGGTTCTGGCACTTCTCGCTGACGTGGAAGGGTTTTCGCCGCGGCAGTTTCAAGGAGGCGGCATAGAGCACGCACAGCTCCTGGGAGATGATGACCGAAACCCCCTTGAACTGCAACGCCGCCTTGATGGCCTCGATGCTTTTCTTCACCTTGTAGGGCTTGATGACCGCGACATGCGGCACCCCCAGGGCCCGGACCACCGCCTCGATCGACACCCGCCCGAAGCCCTCCATCTTGAGCGCGCTCATGTCCACGCCGGGATGGGGCTGGTGGCCGGTCATGGCGGTGGTGCCGTTGTCCAGGATGACCAGGGTGAAGTCGTGCTGGTTGAAGACGGCGTTGATCAGACCGGCGATGCCCGAGTGGAAAAAGGTCGAATCGCCGATGAAGGAGACCACCTTGCGTCCGCTGGCCTTGGAAAACCCCCCGACCGTGCCGGTCGAGGAACCCATGCAGATCAGGAAGTCGGCCATCGAGAGCGGCGGCAGAAGGCCTAAAGTGTAGCAGCCGATGTCGCTCGGGTACATGGTTTCGATCCCCAGCTCCTCGGCGGCCTTGCGCACCTCGTAGTAGGTGGCCCGGTGGGAGCAGCCGGCGCACAGCGTGGGCGGCCGCTGGGGGATGGGCGGAACATCCTTCAGATCGACCGGGGTTCGGGCGGTCCAGGGGACGCCGAAATAGGAACCGACCACCCGCCGCACCATGCCCGGGTCGAATTCATAAAGGCGCGAGAAAAGCTCCGGCGCCTTGCCGCGGATGGGGAGCGTCAGGCCGGCCTCCTGGGCGATGGCCTTGACGCCTTCCTCCAGGTAGGGTTCGCCCTCCTCCACCACCAGGACTTTTTCGCAGCCCTTCAGGAACTCCGTGATCTTGCGCGGGGGCAGCGGATGGCAAAAACCGATCCGAAGAACACGGCACTTCCCGGCGATACCGAGGTCGGCGACGGCATCCTTGACATAGTTATAGCTGACCCCGTTGCAGATGATTCCCCAGGGCCCTTCGCCATCGAGCCGGTTCCATGGGGAGGTCTCGGAGAGCTCCCGCGCCTTTTCGAAATTCTGGAGGAGCTTGACGTGCAGCTTGCGGGAGACCGCCGGCACCGTCACCAGGTTGAGCGGGTCCTTGGCAAAACTGCCTTGCGTCTGGCGCGGCCGGATCGGGCCGAGCGTGATGACGCCCGAGGAGTGGTTGATGCGGGTGGTCGTGCGCAGCAGGACCGGCTCCTGGAGCTGTTCGGACAGCGCGAAGGCGTCGGCCACGATGCGGTAGGCCTCCTCGACCGATGAGGGCTCGAGCATCGGCAGCCCGGAGATTTTGGCATAGTAGCGATTGTCCTGCTCGTTCTGGCTGGAGAACATGGCCGGGTCGTCGGCGGTCAAGATCACCATCCCGCCCTTGACCCCGACGTAGGCGAGCGTCATCAGGGCGTCGGCCGCCACGTTGAGGCCCACGTGCTTCATCACGGCCATGCTGCGTACCCCGCAGGCGGCCGCTCCGGCGGAGACTTCCATCGCCACCTTCTCGTTGGTGCAGTACTCGAAGTGCAGGTCGCTCTCGCGGGACATCTGGAAAAATTGAAGCGAGAGCTCCGAGGAGGGGGTGCCGGGGTAGGTGCTCGCAAAGGCGACCCCGGCCTCCACGGCACCGCGGGCGATGGCTTCGTTGCCCAGGAGCAGCATGCGCTCGCCGGGTTGGTCCTTCAGCAGTTTGTGCATAGTGAATTCCTCGATCAGTAAGTTTGTGAAACAGCGCCGCCGCGTCAGGGCACCATCACCGGGCGCTCGCGGATCTTGCGGCTGTGGACGCTCTCGAACACGGTATTAATCTCATCCAGCGG
>JBFYWX010000411.1:0-6986 GCA_041310825.1 Desulfobacteraceae bacterium
CCTCAATGCCGAGCAACGGCGCGCCGTCCGGCACACGGCAGGCCCACTCATGATCGTGGCCGGGCCGGGAACCGGGAAAACCCACACCCTGACCTGCCGGATCGCCCACCTGGTGTCGCAACGGGGGATTGCGCCGGAGGAGATCCTGGCCCTCACCTTCACGCACAAGGCCGCCGATGAAATGCGCTCGCGCCTGGCCGGCCTCCTGGGCGCGCCCGGAACGGTTCCGCCGGCTCTCACCTTTCATGGCTTGTGTTGGGGTCTTCTGCGGGAGCTCTCAACCGAAAACCCCATCAGCATCGTCGACGAAGCGGAACAAAGCGCACTGGTGGTCGAGGCCATCGCGAGCACGGGTAGGGCCTGTGAGCTCAAAGCGGCCGAGGTCCGCCGCCGGATCATGCACGCCAAGCAGAACCTGCTCGGGCCGGGGGACCTGAAAGAGGCTTGCGCGGCAGGTGCGGGGTTCGCGGAGGTGGCCGACATCTACCGGGCCTACCAGCAGTTGCTGCAGGCCCAGGGGCTCTATGATTACGAGGAGCTCATCTTCCAGGTGGTGAGCCGCCTGGAAGATGATTCCGATTTTCGGACCGCCTGCCGCCGGCGGTTCAAATGGATATTCGTGGATGAGTACCAGGATGTAAACCACGGCCAATATCGGATCATCCGGTCCCTGGTACCCCCGGGATCGCGGGAGCATCATCTGTGTGTGATCGGCGACCCGGATCAGTCCATCTACGGTTTCCGCGGGTCCGACCCCTCCTATTTTCGAAATTTCCAAACGGACTATCCCGATGCCGCCGCCATTCACCTGAGCCGCAATTACCGCTCCACCGAAACCATTCTCAAGGCATCTTTTCAGGTCATCCGCAACGCGGCCGATGGGCGTCCCCGCACCTATTCGGGGATCGACGGCGTTCAGACCGTGAGCCTCCTCGAGGCGCCGAACGAACCCGCCGAAGGCGAGGCCATCGCCCGCACGATCGAAGCTCTGGTGGGTGGAACGGGCTATCACTGCGTCGACACCGGCCGCGTCAGCCGCCTTCAACCGGCGCGGGCCATGAGCTATGCCGACATTGCGGTGCTGTTTCGTACGCTGGATCAGATCCCTCCGGTAGCGGCTGCTTGCGAAACAGCCGGAATACCGCTTCAGATGGTCAGCCGCCGCCACACGTTGGAACAGGAAGCGATTGCCGGGCTGTTGAGCCTGGCAAAACTCGCCCATGGCGCGGGGTCCTATGCCGATGTGGCGGCGAGTGCGCGCAGCCTCACCCCGGCCCTAAATCGCAAGCTCATCGATGCCTTCCGGAGGTGGGGGCTTGCGAACCGGATGGGTGTCAGCCAGGGGCTTTCCTGTGCGGCCCGTTTTCCCGTTCCCGGCCTCTCGCGCCGCCAGCAGATCAAGCTGGTTGAGTTCGCCGGGGCGCTGAAGGAGGTGTCGCAGACCATCGGCGGTATGAAACACGCGGCCGAAAAAATCCTCTACCTCTCCCGCCTTCCGGGGCTGAAAGGGCATTTCGCCGATCCCGTGTCCCGGGCCGCAATGGAGCGGCTGCTCGCATTGGCCGTCGGAACGGGGGACCGGGAATCCGGGTTCTGGGCGACGCTCGCCCTGCAAGTGGACGCTGACACCTTCCACCCCAGAGCTGAAAAAGTGGCATTGATGACGATGCACGCCTCAAAAGGGCTCGAGTTCTCGGTGGTCTTCATCGCCGGCTGCGAAGAGGGGCTGATCCCATACCGGCGGCGCGAGGAGGCTTCCGCAGAGAGGGAAGAGGAGCGCCGGCTTTTTTATGTGGCCATGACCCGCGCCAAGGAGAGACTCTACCTTACCTGGTCCCAGCGCCGGAAGGTTTTCGGAAAGATCGAGGAGCGGCGGGTGTCGAGGTTTGTATCCGATATCGAGGCGAAACTGATTCAGGCGGAAAAGCAACGCCGTCGCCGCCGCAAAAAAACCTCCGACCAAATGCAGCTGTTTTAGATATGTTTTTTGGAGGATAAGCCGTACACGTACTCAGCGAAGCGGTGCGTGTTCACGTTCACGGATATGGCATTTCGAAGAGAGGTAACCGTGTACGGGTACGTGAACGAAAATGCGGCGGCGATCCGTTGGCCCATCCGCAAGGGGTTGTTAAAGTTTGCCGGGGATCGGCCGATATATTGTGTATCAATTTAGAATTACACATAAATCCTTAAAAGGACTTGAAACCCGGATCGTTTCCGGTGTAAACTAAGGGTGAATGATACCAGCGTCGGACACGCGTTGCGCCACGCGACGAAACTCCGTCATGATTTCGATGAAACCGATTCTCGTCTTGTTTGCCGCGCTGATTGTGCTGGCGGCTTCCGCCGGCGAGGCGGACATCTATCGCCACATCGACGAAGACGGGGTCATGCATTTCACCAACACGCCCACCTCGCCCAAGTTCAAGCTTTTCATGCGCGAGCGCCAGCGGTTCATATCCAACCTCGACAACAACCGCTACGACCACATCATCGCCGCCGCCGCCACGGCGCAGAATCTTGAGGTTCCGCTGCTCAAGGCCGTCATCAAGGCCGAGTCCGATTTCAACCCCTATGCGGTCTCCCAGAAAGGCGCCAAGGGGTTGATGCAGATCATGCCCCAAAATTTTCCCATGCTGAACGTCAGCAACCCCTACGACCCCCACCAGAGCATCAACGCCGGGGCACACTACCTGCGCGAGATGATGAACCGCTTCGACGGTAAGCTGGCGCTCTCGCTGGCGGCCTACAACGCGGGGCCCGGCGCCGTCGACCGGCACAACGGCATTCCGCCCTACCAGGAAACCGAAAACTACATCGAGCGGGTGTTGCGTTACTACCACCGCTACAAGAGCATGTGAGCCGGGCCGCTCAGACCATCCCCACCTCCCCTTTGTGAGTCTGCTTGACCCGGAACATGGCCTGGTCCGCCAGCGACAGCAACCCGGTGCGGTCCTCGGCGTCTACCGGGAAGGTGGCCAATCCGAAACTGGCTTGAAGGTTGACGCCTCCTCCGCACAAGGGGAGGTAGGTCGTGCGCTGCATTTTGCGCCGGATCGCTTCGACCCGGGAGAGGGCCCGGGCCTTGTTGAAGCCGGGCAGCACCAGCACGAATTCGTCCCCGCCGTAGGCGACGCCGAACCCGGGCGTGCGGACGAGCGACTTGATCGTGCGCGCCACCTCCCGCAGCGCCTGGCTCCCGTTGAGGTGGCCGTGGGTGTCCACGACGTGCTTGAAGTTGTCCATGTCCATGAAGATCAGGGAGAAGCTTGCCCCCGCAGCGCAGCTTTCGGTGATGATCCGGTCCAGTGCCTGGTAAAGAAAGCGGGTGTTGTAGAGACCCGTCAAATTGTCGCGCAGCGACAGCTTCTGCAGCTTGCGGTGCTCGCGGCGCAGCTCCTCCTCGAGCCGTTTCTGGCGGGTGTTGTCGACCATGATGCCTTCGATGATCGGCTCCCCGCCGGGATCGTCCCGGTTCAAACGGTAGTTGGCGAGTACCCAGGCCGGTTTGCCGTCCTTGCGCCGCAGTTTCACCTCGTAATTGGCCAGAACCTCCTTGCGTTTGAGCAGCTGGAGGATGTGCCGGCGCTCGGCGGGATCGTAATAGAGGTCCACCGCCCCCGCCTTTAGCTTGAGCATCTCTTCGGTCGTGGCGTAGCCCAGAAACCGGGCATAGGCCGGGTTGACGCGGATCAACTCGCCCGAAAGGCGGCTCTGGAACATGCCCTGAACGGCGTTCCGGTACATGTTGTGGTAGCGCTTCTCGGCGCGGCGCAACTCCTCCTGGGTGGCCTTGAGCTCGGTCAGGTCGATGATGAAGACCATGTACCCGGCCGCCGCACCGGAGTTGTCCCGCAGGCGGGTACGGGTCACCAGCACGGGGACTTCGCGGCCGTCCTTTGCGCGCAGCGACGTCTCGAAGCTCAGGTGGTTCCGGCTGGCGGAGAAGAATTCCACCGGGCGCCGGGCGTAGAGCGCGGTTTCGGGCCGGCCGATGAGATCCTGGGGCTGCAAACCGGTGAGGGCCAGCAGGGCGGGGTTTGCCTCGGTGATGAGCCGGCTGCGGTCGAGCAGGATGAAGCCCTCGGAGGCGGCGTGGATCACCCGACGGTAGATCGCCTCGGGGGGTGGTGGGGGCTCAGCCATCGCTTTTTCCCAACACCAGGGCCGAGCGGGACGGCAGATATAAGCTGAGGTGGTGGCGTGCCCGGCCGGCCTCCGGCTCACAGAGTGTAACGTGTGCCTGGCGCGGGTCGAGGCGGCCGTGGCCGCCCACCTCCGGTGCGTCGCTGTCCAGCAAAACCCGGTACTTCCCCGGCGCTGCCTCGATCCGATAGTCGACGTGCGAGGCGGACGGGTGGAAGTTGAAGACAAAGACCAGGCCCGCCCGTTCGAAGGCGATGACCAGGGCGTCGCCGCGCTCATGCAGCAGGTGCGGCTCCCCGCTTTCAAAAATGCGCCAGGCCGTGGCGAGCGCGATCATCTCCCGGTCGAAGCGGTTGAGAAAGCGGTATTTCAGCTGGGGGTCGTCGGCCAGGTGCCACTGGCGCCGGGCATAACGGAAGGACCAGCCGTTGCCCTCGCGCGGGAAGTCGATCCACTCGGGGTGGCCGAATTCGTTTCCCATGAAGTTGAGATACCCGTGGCCGCCGGCGGCGAGCGTGATCAGCCGGATCATCTTGTGCAGGGCCACCCCCCGGTCGACACGCAGGTTGGCATCCGCGATCTGCATGTGCCGGTACATGTCCGCGCCGATCAGCCGGAAGATGATGGACTGGTCGCCCACGAGCGCCTGGTCGTGGGATTCGGCATAGGCGATGGTCTTCTCTTCCCGGCGCCGGTTGGTGAGCTCATGCCAGAGGTGGCCCACGGGCCAGTGCTCGTCGGGCACCTCCTTGATGAGCTTGATCCAGTGGTCCGGGACACCCATGGCGAAGCGGAAGTCGATCCCGAAGCCGCCCTCGGACGGCGGGGCGGCCAGACCCGGCATGCCGCTCACGTCCTCGGCCACCGTCAGGGCGTCCGGCCGGAGGGCGTGCACGAGGCGGTTGGCCAGAGCGAGGTAGGTGAGAGCGTCCTCGTCGATGGTGTCGTTGAAGTAGTCGGCGTAGGAGACGAAGTTCCGGCCCAGGCCGTGGTCCAGGTAGAGCATGCTCGTCACGCCGTCGAAGCGAAAGCCGTCGAAGCGGAACTCGTCCAGCCAGTAGCGGCAGTTGGAGAGGAGAAAATGGAGGACCTCGGGCTTGCCGTAGTCAAAGCAGCGGGAGTCCCAGGCCTCGTGGCGCCCCCGGGGCAAGTCGTGGAAGAACTGGTACAGGCTGCCGTCGAAGCGACTGAGCCCCTCGACCTCGTTCGACACCGCGTGGGAGTGGACGATGTCCATGATGACGGCGATCCCGGCCGCGTGTGCGGCGTCCACCAGTGCCTTGAGATCTTCGGGGGGGCCGAAGCGCGAGCTCGCCGCGAAGAAACTCGACAGCTGATAGCCGAAGGAGCCGTAGAAGGGGTGCTCCTGGACTGCCATCAGCTGTAGGGTGTTGTAGCCGGCGGCGACGATGCGCGGCAGGATCTTCGCGCTGAACTCGGCCCAGGTGCCGACTTTTTCCTCGGCCTGGGCCATGCCAACGTGGGCCTCGTAGATCAGGGGGGCCGCCGGTTTGCGCCGGAAGCGGGGGCGGCGCCAGCGGTAGGAGGCTTCCGGCTTCCAGACCTGGGCGTTGAAGATCAGGCTCGCGGGGTCTTGAACCACGCGCCGGGCCCAGGCCGGGATCCGGTCCCCGCGGCCCCCTTCCCAGTGGACCGTCAAGCGGTAGAGGTCGCCGTGGCGGAGGGCGTTTGCAGGCAGGCTGAGCTCCCACACCCCGGAGGGGGTCAGCCGGTTCAGAGCGAACCGGGGCTGCTCCGCCCATGCGCTCAGATCCCCGATCAGAAAAATGCGGCTCGCGTTCGGGGCCCACTCGCGCAGGACCCAGCGGCGGCCCCGGCGGTGAAGCCCGAAGTACTCGTGGCCGGAGGCGAAGTCCGCCAGACTGACCCGGCCGCCCGTGAGCCGGCGCTCGGCCGCATCGATGCGGGCGAGCCGGCGCCGGATGCTCTCGGCGTAGGGGGCGAGCAGGGGGTCGCGGTCCACCAGGCGTTTCGCCGAACGCGCGGCGGCGGCGAGCGAGGCTCGGTTGCTGCGGACAGGCATAGCGTGCACGGTCAACGGGTCGAGGCATCCTCGACGATGAGCGGCCGCTTGAGCATCTTTTCGTATAGCTCGATGTACTGGCGGGCCGTTTGTTCGTGGGTGAAGGTCCTGGCGCTTTCCGTCATGACGCGCTTGATGTGAAGTGCCTTCTCGGCGGAGGGCCGGCTGAAGAAGTTCATGGCTTCCGCGATGGCCCAGAAGAGGCCGCCGGCGTCATACACCTTGAACAGGAACCCGTTGCCCGTGCCGGCGGCGAAGTCCAGGTGCCGGATGGTGTCGTGGATCCCGCCGATGTCGTGGGCGACCGGCAGCGAGCCGTAGATCGGGGCGATCATCTGCGGCAGCCCGCAGGGCTCGAAGCGCGAGGGCATGAGAATGAAATCCGACGCAGCATAGGCCAGATGCTCCATCTGTTCGCTGAAATCGCAGATGGCCACCCGCTTGTGGAACTGGTGATGGTTGACGATGTCCTGGAAGACCCGCTGGTGGTCGCCGTTGGCCACAAAGACGATCTGAAGGTTTCGGTTCCACCAGGTCGAGATCACCCGATAGAAGATCTCGGCCAAGAGCTGGCAGCCCTTCTGGACCGGGTCCAGGCGGGAGGGCCAGAAGAAGAGCGGGGCCTTTTCATCCTCGATCAGGCCGAGGTTTCTCTGCAGGAAGCGCTTGTTCTCGCGCTTGCCTGCGGCATGCTCTTTCGGCCCGTAATTTTTCTTGAGATCCGGGTCGGTCTTGGGGTTGAAGGCCGGGTCCGGCGCGTTCAGGATCCCGAAGCCGACGCCGGCGTAATATTTAT
>JBFYWX010000415.1:0-2921 GCA_041310825.1 Desulfobacteraceae bacterium
CAAAGTGGCCGCCCGGCCCGAGTCCGCCGGCAAGCTCATCGTCGCCATTCTCGCCAGCACCGGCGAGCGCTACATCAGCACCGAGCTCTTCCAATAAGTCCCCGCCACCGGTAGAAGCCGGCGAGGGTGGAAGGGGATGGGGTTCGTTTTACTCCTCAAAGCGCTTCAACCGCTCTTCGGTCGAGGGGTGGGTGGAGAGGTAGCTCGACAGGCGCCCATCCGCATCCGCCCCTTCCCGCTTTTTTTGCCCCTGCAGCCGGTGCATCAGATCGGCGAAATGGCGCGGGGGGATCCCGTTCGCCTTCAGGTAGTCGAGGGCGTACTGATCGGCCTCGCGCTCGAACTCGCGGGAGTAGGCGAGCTCCGTCAGGGTCACCGGAAGCCCGATGAAGAGCTGCGAGGTGCCCGAGGCATCCCCGGTGATGGCCAGCAAGAGGAAGGAGAGGATCGAGCCCTGGATGACCCGCTGCAGCCCGTGGCGGAGGGCCACATGGCCGGTTTCGTGGGCGAGCACGGAGAGAAGCTCCTCGTCGCGGTGCGCGGCCACCACCATTTCATCGGTGAAAATGATCGCCCCGCACGGCAGGGCGAAGGCGTTGGCGCCGAGACGCCCGCCTTTGCGGAAGTGCACCTCGAGCGACAAGTCGGGGTGGGCCTCGATCAGCGGCTGAAAGTGCTGCGCCAGACGGGCCTGGACCGCCGGGTCGAGCCCGGTGGGTTTGAGCACCGAACCGTCCAGGGCGCTCAGGGTCTGACGGCCCACTTGCTCGACCAGGGACAGGGGCAGATGGTGCGCGGTGAACCGTGCGGCCGCCGGCACCCCGTAGCGACCGGCCAATACCAGAATGGCGAGCAGCGCCGCGAGGCAGACCAGGATGTAGCGTTTCCGAGTCTCGAGGATATGAACGGTGTGCGTCCAGGGGGTGCGGGCAAAACGCGCCAGGATCTCGTCCACCGCGCGGTTGTCCTCGGTCTCGAACTTCTCCCCACCGGGGAAATAGAGGTAGCGGGCCGTCTCGGCCAGGCGCGGCGAGGCCTTGAGCTCGAAGCGGGGAAGGGCGATCAGCCGCCCCCCGCCTCCGGCCGCCTCGACCTGAACGGCCCCGGTATCGAACACCCGGCACACCGCCGGCACCTGGGTCGAGGTCCTGCCGTCGTAGAAATAGCCGCGGATCGCGATCATAGCCCGAAGTCGAAATCGAAGAGATCCGCCGAGGCATCGCCCAGGGCCCCCACCTGGGACTGTTCCCCGGCCACGAAACTCTCCAGGTCCCCGGAGGGCACGAGGCTCAGGTGGTGGAGTCTGTAGTTCGTCGTGCGCACCCTGGCCCAGGGGTGGAAGAATCCCAGTGTGAGGGCGGTCAGCAGCGTGTTGGTCAGGACCAGCCGCACGTAACCCTTCACCTCCATCACGGAGGCCAGCCGGTGCGCTCCCAGGCGGCTCGCATTGTAGAAGAGATTTCCGGTCTTGACCGTAAAAAAGGCAAACCCGCACAGGTAGATCGGCAGGGCCAGAATGGCGAGGGGCATGAAAACCATCGCCGCAACTACGAAGAGGGCGACCACCGCGATCGTCCAGAGCGAGAGCAGCATGAAGATCCGGTAGTAATCGCGCCCGGTCGCCTGGAACGTGAAACGGGTTTGGCCGCAGGAGCTGTTTTCGACCAGATAGCGGCGCTGACGATAGAAGGCATAGGGCGCGAGAATGCCGAGTGTCAGCATGGCGAGCGCCGGCCAGAGCATGTAGACCTTGAAGGCCTCCTTGTAGGTGCTGGTAAACCCGAAGCGGATGTTCCGCCAGGCGCTGTGGCGGGCGTTGAAGGCGAGCGCACGCGTGACCAGCCAAGGGAAAGCCAAGGTGAACACCGCCAGGAAAGCCACCTCCACGAAGGGTAGAAAAGCGGAGAGAAGGCTGTAGACGATCAGAACCCCGCCGACGATCGCCCGACCCTTCAGAATCTGCTTGGGACTTGCCAGATACTCGAAGGCAGCCCCGTGCACGCGGGTGTTGCCGTAGAAATAACTCCGGTTGCGCACCTTGGCCCAGGCCGAGTAGATCCCTAAAGTTGCGATCGTGAGCAGGATGTTGACGATCCAGATGCGAAAGTACTCCGACCCGTTCCCGCTGAACTCGAAGGGCAGCTTGGCCGGCAGGGCCACCGCCGCCGCGGGTTTCACCACCGCGCCTCTTTCCGGTTCAGCCGCGGCGGCAGGCGGGGCCTTCGGTCCGGGGGCCGGCTCGCGGGCGGGTGGGGCTGCGGCCCCCTGCCAGTTCTGCGGTACCCCCAGGGCGACCCGCAACCCCGCCTTTTTCAACTGGATGCACTGGCGGCGGGCACTCGTTTCGTCCAGCCCCTTCCGTAACACCCGGCGCTCGCCGTTGATGATCTTCGCGACCACCTTCTCGTCGATCGATAGGATCCTCGCGACCTCGCGGAACACCGCCTGCTTTTCGAAGCCTGCGAGAATCTCCCCCTTGTAGATCACCTTATAGCTGCCCTCGTCCATGGAAAGCCTCCCTGACGGCATTGATTCGGGGTGTAGGCCCCCCCCGGCCCGTTTGAGATATCCGGTGATATCGGCCGAACCGCCGGGCGGCTTTAGATGGTATCGGCTGACATCGCCCGCGGAAGGATGGAAATGGCTGAGGGCATGTGGGGAGGGGGATTTTAACCTACAGGTTGGAAGATGCACACAGGCAGAGACGGCTGGAAAATTGACACCTTAGACATCAAGGAAGCCCCCGGAACCGCGCCGACGGGGGAAATTGCAGCCCACTGGCAAGGGGTACTATTTTTTCAGGATCACCGGCCGGGGTGCGTATTTGCCGGAGGAGACCTGCTCCCAGAAGGTCTTTTCGTCCTCCATCCACTGCGAGCCGAACTTCTTGTTGAAGATGCCCCCCAGGCGCTGGAACATGC